>CAZMKY010000335.1:0-3864 GCA_964566835.1 uncultured Rhodobacterales bacterium | reverse complement strand
CTGACACGTTCGACCACCGCCATGTCATGGCTGATGAACAAAATGGAAATGCCAAGCTCGGCCTGAAGCTCCATGATCAGGTTCAGGACCTGCGCCTGAACGCTCACATCCAGCGCGCTGACGGCTTCGTCGGCGATAATCAGCTTGGGGTTCAGCGCCAAGGCGCGTGCGATTGCGATACGCTGGCGCTGACCGCCAGAAAGCTCGTGTGGATAGCGGCGCATGAAGCTGCGGGGCAGCTCCACACGGTCGAAGAGGCCAGCAACGCGATCCGTCAATTCCGACCCAGACGCCAAACCAAAGTTGCGGATCGGTTCGGCCACTTGGTCAATCAGTTGCATCTGCGGATTGAGCGAAGCGAAGGGATCCTGAAACACCATCTGCATGTCGCGGCGCGCCTTGCGAAGCGCTTCCGGGCCAAGCGACATGATGTCCTGTCCGTCCAGACGCACTTCGCCTGACTGCGGCTCGACCAGTCTGAGGACCGACCTCCCGCACGACGACTTGCCGCAACCGGATTCGCCCACGAGACTAAGTGTTTTACCGGCGTTGATTGTGAAGCTCACGTCTTCGACCGCATGGACGTTCGCCACGGTCCTACGCAAGAGGCCACCCTTGACCGGGAAGCGCGTGATCAGGTTGCGCACCTCCAGAAGCGGCGCAGAGGCGTCTGGCTGGATCGGGCCAGCTTCTTTAACCTCTTGTCCCATCAGCTTCATCGGCTCCGGCGCAGGCTTGCCTTTCATTTCGCCAAGCTTCGGGACCGCTGCCAAGAGCGCTTGCGTATAGGGGTGTTTCGGGTTCTCAAAGATCTCTTCGACCGGGCCTTCTTCAACCTTATTGCCGCGATACATCACGACCACCCGGTCAGCCATCTGAGCAACAACTGCCATGTCATGCGTAATGAACATAACCGCCGTCCCGGTTTCCCGCTTCAGACGGTTGATCAGCGCAAGGATCTCGGCCTGAATCGTCACGTCGAGCGCTGTGGTGGGCTCATCCGCAATCAGGAGCTTCGGTTTGCAGGCCAGCGCCATTGCGATGACAATTCGCTGGCGCATACCGCCTGAGAGTTCGTGCGGGTACTGCGACAACCGGCGTTCGGGCTCTGGAATGCGGACCTGGCGCAAAAGTTCAAGTGCACGCTCCCGCGCGTCTTCCTTCGACATGCCTCGATGAACACGCAGACCTTCGGTCAATTGGCGTTCAACCGTGAAGACCGGATTGAGCGACGTCATCGGCTCCTGAAAGATCATCCCGATCTCATTGCCGCGGATGTCGCGCATGATTGTATCGCCGGCTTCGGCAAGGTTTGACACGCCGCCTTTCTCACCACGATCAAAGAGCAGCTGACCGCCCGTTATTTCACCACCGCCAAATTCGACAAGCCGCATGAGAGAGAGGGACGATACGGATTTCCCTGATCCCGATTCGCCCACGACACAGACAGTCTCACCCGCAGCTATGTCAAAACTTACGTCTTTGACGCCGACAACAGGGCCGTCTTTCGTTTGAAATTCGACCCTTAGATTCTTGAAGGAGGCGAGAGGCTGATCAAGCATATGAGACACCAGATAGTGATTTCGGTCACGCTACGCGCGGCAGACAAGACAAGTCAAACAGTGCGCCGCTGCACCTGCAGACTGCCCTTAATTCAGGCAAGTTCGACGTTTACTTCGCGGCAACGCTTGCAATTCGGGACGTAATGGGTCGAAATCGAAGCATGTCCGCGCCCAAGGGTCAGGACAATCGGACAAACAAATAAACAGGATCGCGGTGACATCCACCCAACCTGCAGACGTAATCCGAACCTCATCGCCTTTGGCGATGCTCTTGGCGCGTTCTTTTCCAACAAGGAGAGTATCAATGAACCTTAGAACAGCCCTTCTCGGGGCCGCTGCCACCATTGCGCTTGTGCCAATGGCACATGCCGATGGTCACGAAGGCGAGCGTGGCCGCGACGGCACGGTCTCCATCATCTATTGGCAGGCACCGTCTATTCTGAACCCGTTCCTTTCGGGCGGCACCAAGGACATCGAGTCCGCATCGCTCGTGGTTGAACCGCTGGCGCGTTACGACGAAAACGGCAACCTGACGGCTTGGCTCGTCGACGAGGTACCGACGGTCGAAAATGGCGGCGTGTCCGAGGACCTGACCTCGATCACATGGAACATTACGCCGGGCATCAAATGGTCCGATGGCACCGACTTCACCTCGGCAGACGTGAAGTTCACCTATGAATACTGCACCCATCCCGAAGGCGGCTGTGCACAGCTGACCAAGTTCGATGGTATCGAAAGCGTTGAAACGCCTGACGCGACCACGGTTGTTGTCAACTTCTCGCGTCCGACCCCGAACCCTTATGGTCCCTTCGTTGGCGGTGAAAGCCCGATCCTTCAGGCCGCACAGTTCGCCGATTGCCTTGGCGCAGCCGCTTCGACCTGCTCGGAAGAAAACTTCAACCCGATCGGCACTGGCCCGTTCGTTGTTGACGACTTCAAGCCTAACGACACGATCCAGTATTCGGCCAACCCGAACTACCGCGTCGAAGGTCAGCCGGCCTTCTCGAACGTGAACTTCAAGGGCGGTGGCGATGCCACGGCGGCCGGTCGCGCCGTTATGGAAACGGGCGAATTCGATTACGCTTGGAACCTGCAGCTTGCGCCGGACGTCATCGCAAAGATGCAGGAAGGCGGCCTTGGCACGCCAGTTGCAGGCTTCGGTCCGCTGGTTGAGCGTATCATGCTCAACAACACGAACCCCGACCCGGCGCTGGGCCCGGACGAGCGTTCCGTGATCAAGCCGCACCCATTCCTGGGCGATCCGGCTGTCTACAAAGCCATGTCGTTGGCCATCGACCGGCCTCTTCTGGTTGAAGTGGGCTACGGTCAGGCCGGTAAAGTGTCGTGCAACTGGGTTCCGGCACCTGCGATCTTTGCATCGTCGACCTTCGACTGCTCCACGCAGGACATCGCGGCCGCAAATGCCATGCTGGACGAAGCCGGAATCGTCGACACCGACGGCGACGGCGTGCGTGAGAAAGACGGCGTGCCTCTCTCGATCCTGTACCAGACCTCGACCAACGCTGTCCGTCAGGACTTCCAGGCGCTGATCAAGGATTGGTGGAGCCAGATCGGTATCGAAACCGAGCTGCGCAATCTTGACGCATCGGTCTTCTTCGGCGGTGACCCGGGCAGCCCGGACACCTTCCAGAAGTTCTATGCTGACGTTGAAATGTACGCCAACACCTTCAACGGCACGGACCCACAGGCCTATCTGGGCAACGGCCTCTGCGACAAGGCACCTTCGCCGGCAACGCAGTGGCAGGGTGAAAACATCAGCCGCTTCTGCATGGAAGAATATGATGCCCTGCACGCCGAGCTCAGCCAGACCGCAGACATCAACGAACGTGCCCGCATCGGCCGTGAGTTGAACGACATGATGGTCGAAAACGGCGGCATGATCCCACTGGTTCACCGTGGCCGTCTGTCTGCCCATGCAAACAGCCTGGGCGGCATTGACCTGAACGTTTGGGACAGTGAGCTGTGGAACATCGCTGACTGGTACCGGACTGGCGACAACCGCTAATCCATGAGCCTTTTGTAGGGCAGGGACACCCCCGCCCTACGCTCCACGATCCAAAACCATGAACTAAGGCGCCCCCTCATGCTCAACTACACGATCCGTAGATTGGTCCTGTCGATCCCGACGCTTTTGTTTATCGCTTTGGTGATCTTCCTCTTGCTGGAGCTCGCACCCGGCGACCCGATGGGGCAGATGCCCCTGACGATCCCCGATGATGTCAAGCAACGCATGCGCGAGGCGTTGGGGCTGGGCGAGCCGTGGTACACGCGCTTCTATCTC
>CAZMKY010000334.1:0-16005 GCA_964566835.1 uncultured Rhodobacterales bacterium | reverse complement strand
CCGGCGACTGGATCAGGCGATGGGCGTCGAACCCGAACCTGTCAGCCCCGCCCGGCCGCCGATGCACTTTGCCACCCGCCTGACACTGCCGGACCCGATCGGGTTGGCCAGCGACATCGCGGCGGCCATCGACCGCCTGTTGCCCCCCTTTACCGCCGCGCTCAAGGCCAAGGGCCGGGGCGTGCGCCGCGTGCGACTGGAATGCCACCGTGCCGATCACACCATGCAATGGGTCGATGCCAGTCTTGCCCGCCCCAGCCACGACCCGGAGCGTATTCGCCCGCTTCTGACGATGAAGATCGACGATATCGATGCCGGCTTCGGGATCGACCGGGTCAGGCTGGAAGCTGTCGTGACCGAACCGGTCCATGCCCATCAGCACCGCGGCCATGCCGAAGCCGCTGCCGATGGTGTCGCGCGGATGAATGCCTCTGAAGGTCTGGACGACCTGATTGGGCGTCTGGGCGCGCGCGTTGGGCTGGAAGCGATCACGCGCCTGCATCCCGCCGACAGCCATATCCCTGAAAAGACGTTCAAGCCCTTGGCCGCGGCATGGTCTGACACGGCGCCGGACTGGCCCAGCCCACCGGGACCGCGCCCCTTGCTGATCTGGCGGCCAGAACTGGTCACCGCCGAAGACACACCCGCCCTGCCCGCAACCTTCCGCTGGCGCGGACGCGTTTTCGAAACACGCGCCGGCATGGGACCGGAACGCATTGCCCCCGAATGGTGGCTGGACGAACCGGACTGGCGCACCGGGGTGCGGGATTACTGGCGGGTCACGACGCGCACGGGCGAACGGCTCTGGCTCTATTTCGCACATGGCGGGCCCATGTCAGGCGGCTGGTTCTGTCAGGGCAGCTTTGCCTGAAACCTTCCAAATTGCAGACCCCGGTGACGATCCGTTTCCGACAGGCCTGACGCAAACAGGATAGAAGCCGCCCCGGCAGATCCGTCTGACTCTACGATAGGTGAAGGAGGATCAGATGATCGCAAGTCTCGCGCTCGAAGACGGCCGCCTCAGCGCCGATCAGGCAGACCAGTATTGGAAAGACGGCTTCCTCTTTCCCTTGCCCGCCACGCCAGAAGATCACGCAGCTGAAGCAAGATCCGAACTTGAGGCCATCGAACGTGATTGGCTTGATGCCGGGCTGCCCAGACCACTCAACACATACAAGCGAGTAAACGCGCATATCGTGATGCCCATGGCAGCAAGGCTGGCACTCAACCCGGGCATTCTGGATATTGTCGAGGGCATTCTGGGTCCGGACATTCTGGTCTACTCGACAGAATTCTTCATCAAGGAACCCCGGACGCCGCACATCGTGACCATGCACCAGGACCTGACCTATTGGGGCCTTGGCGCCATTGACGGCCTGCTGACTGCGTGGATCGCCCTCTCGCCTGCGACGCCTGCCTCGGGCTGCATGGATTTTGTCAGAGGTTCGCACAAGAACGAGATTCTGCCTCACCGCGACACCTTCGCCGAAACCAACCTCCTTAGCCGCGGACAAGAGGTCGCCGTTGATGTCTCGGACGATGACAAGACCGCGATAGAGATCCATCCCGGACAGATGAGCTTTCACCATGGCCTGATGATCCATGGCTCCGGCCCCAACACCTCGGACGACAGAAGGATCGCCTGCGTCGTGCGCTATTGTCGGCCGGACATCGCTCAAATCGTCGGTGACAAAGACTATGCTATGCTGGCACGCGGGGCCGACCGGCACGGCAACTTCATAAACCTTGCGCCGCCAAGGGCCAATTTCGACGAAGCTTCACTGGCCCTCTACGAAGAGGTGCGCGCGGCCCAAGCCAAGGTCATGATGAAGGACGCATCAGGAAAGGCGGAGATCTACGCATGATGGACCACGTCAAATTCACCGCCATGAAAGACGGCGACAAGGAAGACTATGATTTCCTGACGGAGCACGAAGTTGCCTATACCAAAGGCACCGCGCAGCGCCTTCTGAATGCGCTGGAGCATCTGGATGAGAGTCTTTCGGGCTATCAGGTCACCCGCCTTGGCCATTCTGTCCAATCGGCCACGCGTGCCTGGCGCGATGGCGCAGATATTGACTGGGTGGTCAGCGCGCTCTTGCACGACATCGGCGATATCTTCGCGCCTTACAATCATGACGAATACGCCGCCACCATCCTGAAGCCCTTCGTGCGCGAGCAATGCACCTGGGTGGTCGAAAAGCATGGCGATTTCCAGATGATCTACTACGGCCACCATGTCGGCGGTAACCCGAACAAGCGTGACGCTTATGTCGATCATCCCTATTTCGAAGATTGCGCGCAGTTCTGTGAAAGGTGGGACCAATCCAGCTTTGACCCGGACTATCCATCCCTGCCATTGGATCATTTCCGCGCCATGGTCGAAGAGGTCTTCGCGCGCGCGCCGTACGATCCCGCCAACCTGAGACCGGGACAGCGTGAAGCCCTGTTGAACACGGAAATAGCCGCAGAACGCCGGGGTTGAACGAAAAAACCCCCGCCAGAGGCAGGGGTTCTTTTACCCAGGTGGGTCCCCGGTGTTACGGGCTGGGTGGGGGCTGTAAATCCGCAACACCGGGGATAGCGTCTTTTCGCTACCCCCCGTCTATGCCGAAGGGGTTGGGCGCTTTGAGGGTCTAAACCTGCCGCGCGAAAGGTTTATTTGAGGCGCAAATAGGGCGAGGCTTGATTTTGAGCGCCGAGGCGGCCACGTTGAAAATATGACGTTTCAAACGCCGACACCCTTTCCCAACCAAAACTCAGCACCGGAACAGGTGACCTTTGATCGCCGCGAGTTGGGACTGATCATGGGGCTTTACGGACGTATGGTGGCTGCGGGCGAGTGGCGCGACTATGGCCTGTCATTCCTGAGCGACGTCGCGGTCTTTTCGATCTTCAGGCGCACGGCCGAACATCCGCTCTACCGGATCGAGAAGCGCCCAAAGCTCAGATCGCGGCAGGGCATGTATTCCGTGATCGGCATGGACGGACAGATCTTGAAGCGCGGACATGACCTGAAGACCGTGCTGCGTGTTCTGGATCGGAAGCTGATACGGGCCGTGGACTAGGAGCGCTGCCCCTCGCCCCTTTTGAGGGGCTCACCCCGGAGTATTTTAAGCAGAATGATGTGGACGAAGACGGGACGTCACCGGGCCCGTCTCTGTGGCGGCGATCCTTTCGATGGCATCGCTCAACCGCTCTTCGACAACCTGCATGTGATGGGCGTTGGCGTGGATGATCTGATCCGGTCCCGTGACAAGGGCAACATGGCCCTTCCAGAACACCAGATCACCCGCCTCCAGAGCCGCGTCGGGCGGCAGCGCTTCGCCGGCCATCGCCTCTTGCTGGTCGCTGTCACCGGGACAGCAGCGGCCGCTGGCGAAGTACGCCGCCTGGACAAGGCCCGAACAATCCAGACCCGCACCAGAGTTTCCGGCCCAGACATAGGGCGTGCCGAGAAAAACGCGCGCCGCCTCTACGACGTCCATGGGGTCCGACCTCAAATGCGCGGCGTGCACGAAGCGTCCGTCGGCCAATCGCGCCCATTCGGCATCCTGAGACGCCACGGCAACCCGGCTGCCAAAGTGAAGCGTCTGCACCGCGGGCCGTTTCATGTCGGCCGATGGATAAGTGTGGGTCGTGCGCACGGCGACGAAGTGCGTGGGCGTGAAGTCCGGGCCAAGCGCATCAGCGTCGATCCACCCGCAATAGCCGTCCTTGATGGCCCGGATGAACGCCTGCCCGTCCCGTTCCTCGATCACGATCACGGCGTCGCCGGTCAGGCACTCGCGGTCGCGTTGGCCGGACGGAAGACCGCGATGCAGCCAGACATCTTGTGTCAGCCGCGCGATATGCCCGGAAACCGGAGCCTCGCTCCCTTGGGCGTCGAACCCCTCCAAGACGTAGGTGCCGTTGCCCGGGTGGAGGCGCACGTCCGTCATGGCAAAAGATCGGGCAGCGCGTCGAACAAGGCCCGCGTGCCTTGGCCGACCCCGCCCTTTGGGCGACCGGGCGCGTCGCTTGGCTGCCAGCCATAGATGTCGAAGTGCAGGTAGCGCGGAGTATCGGTCACGAAGCGGCGGAGAAACAGTGCCGCCGTAATGGACCCGGCAAACCCGCCCTTGGGCGCGTTGTCCAGATCCGCGATCCCGGGCTCGATCATGGTCTCGTAAGGATCCCAGAACGGCAGTTCCCAGACCGGATCGGACACTCGGTTCGCAGCGGCTTTCAAGCGGTCCGCGTCGCGCGCGTCTGTTGCATAGAACGGCGCCAGATCCGGTCCGACCGCAACGCGCGCGGCCCCCGTTAACGTCGCCATGGAAATGATCAGGTCCGGGTTGCCTGCATCCGCCAAGGCAAGGGCATCCGCCAGAACCAGACGCCCTTCGGCGTCGGTGTTGTTGATCTCTACCGTCAGTCCCTTGCGAGACGTCAGGATGTCGCCCGGACGGAAGGCGGACCCGCTGACGGCGTTTTCGACGGCCGGGATCAGAACGCGCAATTGCAGCGGCATATCCGTCGACATGATCATGGACGCCAGTCCCAGAACGTTAGCGGCGCCACCCATGTCCTTTTTCATAAGCCCCATCGACGCGCCGGGCTTGAGGTTCAAGCCGCCGGTATCGAAGCAGACGCCTTTGCCCACCAGCGTCAGCGCGGGACCGTCCGCGCCCCAGGTCATCTCGATCAAGCGCGGGGCGCGCGGGCTGGCCCGTCCGACGGCGTGGATCATCGGGTGATTGGTCTCGAGCAACGCGTCACCCTCTATGACTTCGATCTTTGCCCCAAACCGGTTGGCCAAATCGCGCGCAGCAGCCTCCAACTCGGCCGGTCCCATGTCCGATGCGGGCGTGTTGATCAGGTCGCGTGTCAACGCTTCGCCCGCTGCAATCGCTTCCAGACGGTCAGCATTGACACCTTCCGGGGCAATCAGGCCGGGCAAGTCACGTTCGGATCCGGCATAGCGAATGAATTGATATCCCGCCAACAGCCATCCAAGCGCAGCCTCGGCCAAGGCGTCGCCTTCCAGCAAGGTTTCAAGCCGATACGTGGCCTTCGGCAACGCGCCACGCGCCCTTGCCGCAACAAAACGTTGCCGCTGGTCGGTCTTCGCATCACCCAGTCCAACTGCGGCGGATCTGATACCGCCTGCGCCATTCGGAAAGACAATCGCCTGCCCTGCCCGGCCGGAAAAGCCGTCCGCCTCGACCCAGGCACGGTCCGCTTCATCAAGCGCGGCCGTCCAGGCTTCAATGCCTTCGCGCCGCACCAGATGCAGCGGAATGGCGTCTTCGGTCGGGCTGGCGAATGTCATGGCGGACATGATGGGCTGTGCCTTTCTTCGGGAATGCGTTCCCAGACCCTAGCCCCGTCATCGGTGCCCGCAAGCGAAACCGGGTTTGATCAGAGCCTGAGGTCCTGAAGATCCCAGACCGCAGCCAAACTTGCCTCTCCAACTCGGACAAGGCGTGCGAGACTGGCGGCAAGTGCGGCAGGATCATTCCTTTTGCTCAAGTCAGACACCTGTGCGGCGACCTTTGCAAAGGTGGTCATACCCATGCCTTCCGCATCGGCGGACATCTTGCGGCACAGATCATCCAGAACGCTCATCCGCGCGTCGGCCCATGCCACCTCGGCCTCGCACAAGGCCGCGATCAAAGCGTCGACCGGATCCCAGTTCGCCGCGCCCCCTATATCCCGGCAAGGGTCCTTTCGGATCACGTCGAGGTTGATGACGACCGGCTCTACAATCGGCAAACTTGGCATCGCTGAACTGTCACACACGCTTCTAACCCGCAATTCGGCCCCCACTTTGCGCATCGCAATAATTGCGCAGGGCGAAGAAATGATTGATACCAATCCCAATAATATCTCGGCTTTGATACGATTGCTTTTGATCTGGCCGGGGGAAAAGGGACGACGAAACGATGGACAAGATCAAACCATTGCCCAGCTATCTCGTGCAGCGCTACCACGGCTGGCACGCGACGACGTGGACCGAAAACTCGGCTTGGTACAAGCGGCTGATGACAGAAGGTCAGCGCCCGCGCGCCATGATCATCTCGTGTTGCGACAGCCGTGTGAACGTCACGTCGATTTTCGGGGCCGATGCCGGTGAATTCTTCATGCACCGCAACATCGCCAACCTCGTGCCGCCCTATCAACCGGACGGTGACCACCACGGCACCTCGGCGGCGATTGAATATGCGGTCACCGCGCTTCACGTCGCGCATCTGATCGTCATCGGCCATTCCGGCTGTGGTGGCGTGGCGGGCTGCCACGCGATGTGCAGTGGCGCTGCGCCCGAGTTGGAAGAGAAATCAAGCTTCGTCGGGCGCTGGATGGATATCCTCCGCCCCGGCTATGAGCGCGTAAAGAACAACGGCGATGCACCCCAACAGATAGCCGCGCTCGAAAAAGAAGCGGTCGTCATCTCGCTCGAAAACCTCATCAGCTTCCCCTTCATCCATAGCGCCCGCGAAGGCGGGGAGCTGACCTTGCACGGTCTCTGGACAGACATGAGCAAGGGCGAAATCCAGCAATACGACGCCCACACACGTCAGTTTACACCCATCTGATTTGGCGATAGGTCGCAGCGGCCTATCTGCCAAAGCAGCTATGGAAGACCTGATATGAATGAGATTCTCGCGCTTGCGGGCACCAACCTGCTGTCTCCTATCATTCTGTCGTTTGTGCTGGGGGTGGCCGCAGCGCTGGCCCGGTCTGATCTGACGATTCCCGAAGCCGTTGCAAAAGGCATGTCGATCTACCTGCTTTTCGCCATCGGTTTCAAAGGCGGTGCCGGTGTGGCCGAGCACGGGATCGATGCGAAACTCGTCGCCACGATTGGCGCGGGCCTCGTGTTGAGTTTCGCCCTGCCGTTCATTGCCTTCGCCTGGCTCAAGGTGTTGACGCCGCTTGGTCTGATCGACCGCGCCGCAGTTGCCGCGCACTATGGCTCGATCTCCATCGTGACCTTCGTGGCCGCGACATCGGTGCTGGAAGCGCAGAACATCCTGGCCGAAGGCTACATGGTCGCGGTCGCCGCCGTTATGGAAGCGCCCGCCATCCTCTCTGCGCTTTGGCTGGTCAGTCGCGCAGGCGGGAAGACATCGCAAGATGGCGGCCTTTACCGAGAGATCCTGCTGAACGGGTCCATTGTCCTTCTGGTCGGGTCCTTCCTCATTGGCGGGATCACCGGCACGGAAGGGCTGGCCAAGATCGACAGCTTCATCGTCGCCCCCTTCCAAGGGGTGTTGTGCCTGTTCCTTCTGGATATGGGCTTGGTCGCAGGCCGTGGTCTTCGCGAAAGCCGCGGCGACCTTGGCATGGGTGCAGTTGTCTTCGGGGTCACAATGCCCCTGATCGGGTCAATGGCCGGCTTGGCGCTGGCGCTGCTGATCGGTTTGTCGTCGGGCGGTGCAGCCCTTCTGATGACGCTGGCTGCATCAGCATCCTACATCGCTGTTCCAGCTGCGATGCGGGTTGCCCTGCCAGAAGCACGCCCTTCGATCTATCTGACGCTCTCGCTTGGCGTTACATTCCCCTTCAATCTGACCCTTGGCATCCCGCTCTATGCGGCAATCGCCGAGGCCCTTGCCGGAGGATAAGCCCGTGGAAACCCATCCCGCGAAACGCGTCTCGATCGTCATTGAATCCGCTTTGGAAAGACGCCTGACCGATACGCTGATCGACAACGGCGTCACCGGCTTCACCGTCATGCCGGTTTTGGGCGGGTCCGGCCGGTCCGGGCGCTGGACACGCGACGGAAATATCTCGCGCGCATCGGGCATGGTGAACGTCATCGTCCTGATCCGTCCCGAACGTCTGGATCAAATGCTGGAAGCTGCCTTCAAGGTGGTCGAGCGCCACATCGGGGTCGTTTCGATCACGGATGCCGAAGTTCTGAGAGCTGAAAGGTTCTGAAGGGCCCCAAACGGGGCGCGAGCCGGGGCCCGCGCCCCTTGCGCCTCGCCGGTGGCAGACGCCCGCTTAGCGATCGGAGCCAAGGCAGCGACACCCGATCGTAAGAAAATTCTCTAATGGAATGCTGACGCGGAAGGTGTCACGCCGGAGCGCTGCTGCGACCGTTGATATAGAAGAACATGCCGCTGACAGTGCGGCGCGGTGCAGGCGCCTTGCGGTGCGCATCCAACGCAACAACGTCGGCCTTGCGCGCAAAACGCAGAATGCTGGCAGTGGCCGAACTCTCGGCCGTCTTCTCGTTCACTTCCGTCGTACGCGCCTTGATGACTTCTTTTTCGCGGGCAGCAAAGCCGTCCATCAAAGCAACAACCTGGTCTTCTGTGATCGGTTTCATCACTGTATCCCCATCGGCGTTAACCCCTCGAGCACGTTGAGGTTTCCGTCGGATTGGGGCGGGATTTGGCCTGAAATGTGGCAGGAATGGGGCGCGACATGCTGATCCCGCACCCAGCGCCCGAGATCCGCCACTATTTTCCCGGGAAATGCCTTGTTTTATTGACCCAAAGCCCAAGTGACGCGGCGTCGGATCAGAAAAACAAGGTGAAAGCTGACATGGCGTCATTTCGGCACTTTGTGCCTTGAGGGCGACAATTCATCCGCTGGGCCGGGTGACTGTTTCACCAAAGATAGCAAAACGCGCGACCCAGGGGTGGGCCGCGCGTTTGAATTTCGGCGAATCGGTGGCGTCAGGCCAGCTGCAGCACCCGGTTGCCCAGAAGCTCTGCGATCTGCACCGCGTTCAGTGCAGCGCCCTTGCGGAGGTTGTCGCTGACACACCAGAAGTTCAGGCCGTTCTCGATCGTCGGGTCCTGACGCAGGCGGCTGATGAAGGTCGCAAAGTCGCCCACGCATTCCACCGGCGTGATGTAGCCACCCGGCTCGCGCTTATCGACAACCAGAAGACCCGGCGCCTGACGAAGGATGTCACGGGCTTCGTCCTCGTCGAGGAATTCTTCGAACTCGACATTCACGGATTCGGAATGTCCGACGAAAACCGGAACCCGCACACAGGTTGCCGTCACTTTGATGGACGGATCGACGATTTTCTTCGTCTCAGCGACCATCTTCCATTCTTCCTTGGTCGATCCGTCTTCCATGAAGACGTCGATCTGAGGAATGACGTTGAAAGCGATCTGCTTGGGGTAGACCTTCGGTTCTTTCTCCTGACCCGGCACGTACATGCCCTTGGTCTGGTCCCAAAGCTCTTCCATGGCATCCTTGCCCGAGCCCGACACCGACTGGTAGGTCGAGACGACGACGCGCTTGATCTTGGCGCGGTCGTGCAGCGGCTTCAGCGCGACAACCATCTGCGCGGTCGAGCAGTTGGGGTTGGCGATGATGTTCTTCTTCCGCACACCCTCAATGGCTTCGGGATTCACCTCCGGCACGATCAGCGGAATGTCCGGATCGTAGCGATAGAGCGAAGAATTATCGATGACGACGCAGCCCTGCTTGGCTGCCTTCGGCGCGTATTTCTTCGTGGCCTCGGAACCGATGGCAAAGAGCGCGATGTCGAACCCTGTGAAATCGAAGGTGTCCAAGTCCTTCGTTTTCAACGTCGTGTCCCCATAGCTGACTTCTGTGCCAAGAGATTTGCGGCTCGCCAAAGCCACAACTTCGTCGGCAGGGAACTGGCGCTCGGCCAGGATGTTCAGCATTTCGCGGCCCACGTTACCCGTGGCGCCGCAGACAGCGACGCGATAGCCCATCTCGGTCTCCTTTTTGGATTGGACGGCGCCCTATACCGCGAAGGTCGGAAAGGGGGAAGCCCTCTCGGGTGCATGCGGCGTTTGAACACCGGGAATTGACCAATGGGTCACTTCGCGTCCAATCTGCGATGCAATACCGTCTTCGATAAGAACGGACACGCCGAGGTGTGAGATGAGCAAACGACTGGCAAGCTGGGTGGAAAGCGCCAACAGCGCCGAGACGGAATTTCCGCTGAACAATCTGCCCTGCGGGGTCTTTTCGCTGGATGGTGACGTGCAGCGCTGCGGCGTTGCCATCGGCGATATGATCTTTGATGTGGCCGCCGCCGAAGTGGTGGGCCTGATCCGCCTTGGTGGGGATCTGTTCAAGGCGCCGTCGTGGAACCGCGTGATGAGCGAGGGTCCATCGCTTTGGGACGCGCTTCGCGCCCGCCTGATCGAGATCCTGTCAGAGGGCAGCGACGACGAACAACAGGCCAGCGGGCTGTTGATCCCGCAATCCCGCGCCACTTTGCACATGCCGTTTCAGGTCTCGGAGTTCACGGACTTCTACGCCTCGCGCCATCACGCGACGAACGTTGGCACCATGTTCCGCGGCCCCGTCAGCGCCTTGCCAGAGAACTGGCTGTCGATTCCCATCGGCTACAACGGCCGCGCCTCCAGCGTCGTACTGTCCGGCAATCCGATCCGGCGGCCTTGGGGGCAGGTGAAACGCTCCAAGGAAGATCTGCCGCGCTTTGCACCCTCGGCCCGGTTTGATTTCGAACTGGAACTCGGCGCTGTCGTCGGCGTGCCGTCGGAAGGTCCCGTCACGGTGGACGAAGCCGACAAGATGATTTTCGGCTTTGTTCTGCTGAATGACTGGTCGGCACGTGACATCCAAGCCTGGGAATACCGCCCGCTTGGCCCCTTCCAGTCAAAAGCCACGGCGACGTCCATCAGCCCGTGGATCGTGACAACCGCCGCGTTGGAAGAGTTTCGTATCGATGGCCCGGACCGCGAGCGCCCGCTCCTACCCTATCTGGAAGAACCCGGGCCGATGCTGTTTGACATCAAGCTGGCCATCGAGCTTGCCCCGCAAGACAACGAAGCCAGCATGATCGCCAAGACAAATGCCAAAGAGCTCTACTTCTCATCGGCACAACAACTGGCCCATCACACCACGTCCGGCTGCCCGATGCGCACCGGGGATCTCTTGGGCTCCGGCACCATCTCCGGACCCGCCAAGGCAGAGCGCGGATCGCTTTTGGAGCTCAGCTGGGGCGGACACGATCCGATCACGCTGGAAGGGTCGGGCGACACTCGGCAGTTTCTGGAGGACGGCGACACCGTCACCATGACGGGCTATGCCGAAGGCGAAGACTACAAGGTCGGCTTCGGGGCCTGTTCGGGTCAACTTCTGCCAGCGATGGACAACCCCTACGAAGGATAAAAGCCAATGCGCCTGCGCACCAAGGTCGTGGTGATCGGCGGCGGGATCGCCGGCTGCTCCACGCTCTACCACCTGACCCGGGAAGGGTGGAGCGACGTGATGTTGCTGGAACGGGACGAACTGACGTCCGGCACCACTTGGCATTCGGCCGCACAGGTAACGAACTTCGGCATGACGCAGACGATGGTCGGGCTGAAGAGCCATTCCATCGCGCTCTACCAAGAACTGGCAGCCGATCCCGACTATCCCATCAACTACCACCACGGCGATGGCGGCATCCGTCTGGCGAACACCGAAGCGCAGATGGATGGTTATCGTCATTTCGCGTCGATGGCGCGCGGCATGGGTGTGGAGTTCGAGGTCATAGACGCGGCTGAATGCGCACGGCGGCATCCGCTTTTGTCGACGGACAACCTTGTTGGCGGTCTTTGGGATCCGATGGACGGCGACATTGACCCGGCGCAGCTTTGCCAGGCTCTTGCCCGCCGCGCCCGTCTGGCCGGGGCCGAAGTGCATCGGCACACGCCGGTAACGGGCCTGACGCAGCTGCCGGACGACACATGGCACGTGCAGACGCCAAAAGGCCGGGTGCATGCCGATATCGTCGTGAACGCCTGTGGCTACCGGGTGAACGAAGTGGGCGCGATGATGGGAGTCCACCACCCCGTCGCCTCGATGGAGCACCAATACTTCGTCACCGAAGAAATCCCCGCCATCGCCGACGCCGGACACCGGATGCCACTGATCCGATGCCCGATCAGCGACTTCTATTCGCGTCAGGAAAAGAACGGACTTCTGATCGGGTTCTATGAACAGGATTGCAAAACCTGGGGGCTGGACGGGATCGACCCGAACTTTACCAACGCGCTTTGCCCGGATGATCTCGAACGGGTGACAGATGTGCTGGAAGGCGCAATGGACCGAATGCCTGCGCTGGCCGAGGCCGGGATACACACCATCGTCAACGGCCCGATCACCTACACCATCGACGGCGCGCCTCTGGTCGGTCCGATCCCCGGCAAACGAAACGCCTTCTGCATCATCGGATTGAGGGCCGGTGTCGGCGAAGGCGGCGGGCATGGCTGGCTCTTGGCGCAGCAGATCGTGCATGGCGAAGCCTGCTACGACACCTGGGTGATCGATCCGCGTCGCTTTACTGGGCATGGCACGGAAGAACTCACCGCGCTCAAAGCCATCGAGGACTACCAGAACGAATTCCGCTTTCACTTCCCGCACGAGCATCGCCCGGCGGGCCGCCCCATCAAGACCACGCCGTTGACCCCAGCGCTGGAAGCCGCGGGCGCGGACTTCTCCGTCGTCAACGGTTGGGAGCGGCTCGACTACATCAAACCAGCCGCAGATTTCGCGGAAACGCTGAGCTTCCGGTTCAACGAAGTTCACGAGGTCGTCGCGAATGAAGTTTCGGCCGTACAGTCCGGTGTAGGTTTGAGCGAGATCTCCGGCTTCAACCGCATAGAGATCAGCGGCACGGATGCGCATGCGTTTCTCGACCGTCTGGTCTGTGGTCGCGTGACCAAGAAGGCAGGGCGTGTCGGTCTTGGGTATCTTCTGAACGACCGCGGCATGATAAAGGCTGAAGCAACCTTCGCCAATCTGGCGGAAAGCGACCGCGGACCGGATCGCATATGGTTCGGTTCTGCCGCTGCTGCCGAATACCACGACATGGACTGGCTGACCGCGCATCTGCGCGAGGGCGAAGATATCACGCTACGAAGCCTCACCAATGATTGGACGACTTTGGTCTTGGCTGGCCCGAAGTCACGCGATGTCCTCTCCACCGCGGCCCGGGGCGACTGGTCACGCGAAAGCTTTCCATGGCTTTCGGTTCGCGAAGCCTTCATCGGCATTGTCCCGGCTGTCGTGATGTCCGTCAGCTATTCAGGCGAACTGGCCTATGAAATTCACGTCCCGAACGCACAGCTTCTTTCGGCCTACCTGACGCTTCGCCGTGCGGGCGACCCGCTTGGCCTCTGCCTTTTCGGGGGGCGCGCCATTGAATCGATGCGACTGGAGAAGGGCTATCTGCATTGGAAATCTGAGCTTCTGACCGAGTTTGATCCGTTTGAGACCGGCCTCGACCGGTTTGTCGCGCTCGACAAAGGAGCATTCAAAGGTCGCGACGCGCTTTTGGAGCGGAGAAAGGCGGGTCCGTCGCGAAGGCTCGTCACGCTTTCGATCGATTGCCACGATCGCCCGGCCCACGGCGGCGCATCGGCCATGATCGGTGACAAGGTGGTGGGCACAGTGACATCAGGCGATTGGGGGCACCGCGTGGGCCTGAACCTTGCCTTTGCCTTCGTGGACCCTGACGTGTCGGACGTCGGATCAGAAATGACGGTCGACCTTCTCGGCGACAGGATCAAGGCGACCGTGATCCCGATGGGGCCATACGATCCGGAGATGACCCGCGTTCGGGCGTGAGTCGCGAAGGCTTGGGTAAAATCTCGATCAGCGTCTGACGCTTGTACCGCGCACCCGCAGTTCGACGGGCTGGCGCTTCAACGCGCGCGGGCGATGTCCGTTCTGGATCATCTCGAACAGCAGGCGCGCGCTCTCTGATCCGAAGCCTGCGACGTCGCAATGGATGGTCGAAAGCGCCGGAAATGCAAGCCGCGCTTCTTCAATGTCGTCAAAGCCCACGACGAAGACGTCTTGGCCAACCTTCCGCCCAAAGCGCGTCATCCCAGCCTGCAGGCCCAGCGCCACAAGGTCGTTGAAGCAGATGACGGCTTCGATGTCCGGATAGTGCCGCGTCAACGTCTCGGCAGCGTCGCGCCCGAACGCCCGCGTGGTCGGGCCGTTCAGAACCAGTTTCGGCAGCCCCCGCGCTTCCATCTCGGACAAATAGCCCGACATCCGCTCAGTCGTGATCTCTCGCGCGCCGTCACCACCGACAAAAGCGATGCGTGTCATGCCTTGATCCAGAAGGTGGCGCACCGCCATCTGACTGCCGCCGACATAGTCGTGACTGAAGAAGGGCAACGCGACCTCGGACGGGACTTGCCGCAGCACCTGCAAGGTCGGCAGCCCGGCCCGGTCAATGGCCGCAAACCCGTCATCAATCGCGCCGTAGCAGGGCGAGATCAGGAACCCCGCAACGTCGTGCTCCATCATCGACAGGATGGTACGGTTCTGGACATCGGGGTCTTCATCGCAATTTGCAATCACGGTCGACAATCCATGTGTCGCCAGCGCCATCTGAACCGAGGCGGCGAATTCGGTGAAGAACGGGTTCCTGAGGTCGTTCAGCACAAGACCGACCAGCCCCGTTCCGGACCCACGAAGCGTAGCGGCCGCCCTGTTTCGGACATAGCCAAGCGCCTGCATGGAGGCATGGACGGCCTTGCGTGTCTCGTCTTTCACCTGCGGAGAGTTCTGCACGACAAGCGACACCGTGGACTTGGACACCCCTGCATGGGCAGCCACGTCCTTGATCGTTGGTCGCTTGTCTTGTCCCATCAGGCCAGCCCGTTCAGCGCCAGAAGCGTGCGCATACGGCCTGTTGCAAGATCGGCGTCAGCAATCAACCCCGCTTGGTCAGCAAGGCGGAACACTTCGGCATAATGCGTGACCTCACGCGAGGACTGAAAGCCGCCCGGCATGACAAAGTGGTCCTGCGTGCCGTTGACCCAAGCCAGAAACGCGATCCCGGCCTTGTAGAACTGCGTGGGCGCCTTGAAGATCTCGCGGCTCAAGGGGACAGTCGGGCCAAAAAGCGCATGGTATCGGTCGACATCGCCCTCGGCCAAGGCTTCCAGAGCTTGTGACGCTGCCGGTGCAATCGCCGCAAAGATTCCTAGAAGCGCGTGGCTGAATCGCGCCCCGTCCCCTTCGATCAGCGCGGCATAGTTGAAGTCATCGCCGGTATAGAGCCGCACCCCGTCCGGCAATTTCGCCCGGAACGCTTCTTCGCGGGCCTGTTCCAGAAGGCTGATCTTGATGCCGTCGATCTTGGCCTTGTGCGTTTCGATAAGCGCCAGCACCGCATCCGCGGCGCGGTCCAGATCGTCATGTCCCCAATACCCTGTCAGGGCCGGGTCAAACATGTCGCCAAGCCAATGCAGGATGACGGGATCCTTGGCTTGCTCGATCAGGCGCCCGTAAACCTTGGCGTAAAATTCTGGCCCGCTGCCATGGGCCGCCATGGCGCGGCTGGCCATCAAGATGACCTGCCCACCGGCCGCCTCGATGGCTTCCATCTGCTCCGAATAGGCGGCGATCAGGGCATCCGCCGTCGTCAGGTCACCAAGTGCTGCATGGTCCGTCCCGGCACCACACGCCACCCGTGGTTTCAGGGGATGGCTTTTGGCGTCTGCCATGGTCCGCTCGATCAACTCCTTGGCCGTTGCCCAGTCGACCCCCATACCGCGCTGTGCCGTGTCCATCGCCTCTGCAAGGCCAAGGCCCTGATCCCAAAGGGCGTGACGCACCTTCAGCGTGTTGTCCCAGTCAACAGCAGGGCGCCCAACCCAAGGGTCACGCTCAGCCAGTGGGTCCGAGACAACATGCGCAGCGGCGAACGCCGTTCTTGTAAACGGGGACCGTGGCGCGCGCGGCGTCAAAACCCTGTCGGACAGGGTGTAGCTTTCCAGACGGCCCTCGTATGTCGGCAATTTCAACATGGCTCGCCCCATCGCCTAGACGTCCAGATCGACGACCAGAATGCCGTCGATCCCGCCGAAGGCATTGGCCACAAGCCGCGCCCCCAGCTTCTTGTGGTCGGGATGCTCGGCATAGGTTGCCAAAGCGTCCCAGCTTTCGAAGTCGGCGACAAAGCCATGCATGTACCCTCGCTCGATCTTCTCGGGGCTTTCGCTTTTCCCAGCGGTGATCGAAATCACGCCGGGGATGACATCC
>CAZMKY010000333.1:0-1871 GCA_964566835.1 uncultured Rhodobacterales bacterium | reverse complement strand
GATGAACATGATGAAGCCGTAGCGCAGGCCGATGCGAACAACCGGTGTGTGATCGCCAACCTTGCTTTCGGTGACAACATCAGACCACCACGCATACATCACGTAAAGGACGCGCGCGAGGCCCGTGAAGAAGACCGAGGGCGGGTTGTTGTCGATCCGCGGCGACATCCACAGGACCGCGCCAAAGAGCATCACGAACCCGGCGAAGGCACCAAGAAACGGCCAAACCGAGGGGTTCAGAATGTGATAATCGTGATTTTTCTCATGTGCCATCTTCAGTTCCCTCGTTCGAAGACTTAGTTCGTGTTATTATCTTGTTCGGCGTCCTGCGCAAGGGCGGCATGCTCTTCGGGCAGGTCGATTTCATAGAAAGTGTAGGAAAGCGTGATCGTGTGCGTGTATTTCGCGTCGCGGTCCGTGACGATTTCCGGATCGACATAGAAGGTCACGGGCATCTGCACGCGCTCTCCGGGTTGCAGGACCTGCTCTTCGAAGCAGAAGCAGTCGATTTTCACGAAGAACCCGCCCGCCTCGTAGGGTGTCACGTTGTAGCTCGACGATCCCGCGATGGGTTTGTCGGTGGGATTATAGGCCTCGTAGAAGGCTAGGCCGGTCTCGCCGATGCGTACTTCCATCTCGCGGGCCACGGGTTTGAACTCCCACGGCATGTCGCGTTCCTTGCTGGCGTCGAACCGCACCTTGATCGTCTGATCGAGGATACCCTCTTCGTTGGCCGTGGCCACGCCCGGCGTGCCCCCGAACCCGGTGACGCGGCAGAACCAGTCGTAGAAAGGAACCGGTGCCCAGGCCAAACCACCCATGAGCACGACAACGCTGACAAGGCGCGTCACAGTCTTGAGTTTTGGATCCATTGCCATCAGCTTCCTCCCTCGCTTGTCGGAACGGCGAAATCATCGCTGGAGACCTTGGCCACCGTCAGGCCAAAGACCAGCGCCACGAACCCGGCCAGAATCAGACCGAGGCCCAGGTTGCGACTGAACCGGCGCTTGTGAATATCGTGTTGTTTGGACAGGCTCATGACCAGCCTCCCACCCCGTAGCCCGAGAGTGTGGCCTCGATCAGAATCGCGGTGAAATGGGCAAAGAGGTAGTAGAGCGACAGTTTGAACACCTTTTTCTCGGTGCGGTATCCGTCCGCTTCGGCCATTGCTTCATCACGGCGCCAGATATCGATAGCGCCTTTGACAAAGAGCGCGTTCAGAACAAGCGCCACGGCCAGGTAAACCGGACCACCAATTGATGTGAAGGCTGTTCCGACAGCGATTGCCGCCAGCAGGACCGTATAGACAAGGATATGCTTGCGCGTCGATTTCCGGCCGTGAGTGACGGTCAGCATGGGCACACCGGCATCGTCGTAATCTGACTTCATGAAAAGCGCCAAGGCCCAGAAATGGGGCGGGGTCCACATGAAGATCAGGGCGAACATTAGCACGCTTTCGACCGAGACACCGCCCGTGGCCACGGCCCAGCCGATCATCGGGGGGAAGGCGCCCGCGGCCCCGCCGATCACGATGTTCTGCGGCGTCCAACGTTTCAGCCACATCGTATAGACGACGACATAAAAGCCGATGGTGAAGGCCAACAGCGCGGCTGCAACCCAATTCGCCATAAGGCCAAGACACAACACCGACCCGATCGCCAACACCGTCCCGAAGGCCAGCGCTTCGTTCGGGGTCACCGAGCCTTGCGGCAAGGGACGCGATGCCGTGCGGGCCATGCGCGCATCGATATCGGCGTCGTACCACATGTTCAGAGCGCCCGAAGCACCGGCGCCGACTGCGATGCAGGTCAAAGCTGCGATCGCCAGCACCGGATGCATCGCACCGGGCGCGGCGACAAGCCCGACCAACG
>CAZMKY010000332.1:0-3046 GCA_964566835.1 uncultured Rhodobacterales bacterium | reverse complement strand
TGTCTACAACGGCCAGAAGCACATCCCGGTCAACGTGACCGAGGATATGATCGGCCAGAAGTTCGGTGAGTACTCGCCGACGCGCACCTATTATGGTCACGCCGCCGACAAGAAAGCCAAGAGGAAGTAAGCCATGAGCAAGGATAAAAATCCGCGCCGCGTGGCCGACAACGAGGCGATGGCGAAGACGCGGATGCTCCGCACCTCGCCGCAGAAGCTGAACCTTGTCGCGGCTCTGATCCGTGGCAAGAAGGTCGACAAGGCTCTGGCCGATCTGACCTTCTCCAAGAAGCGGATCTCGGACGACGTGAAGAAGTGTCTTCAGTCGGCCATCGCCAACGCTGAAAACAACCCCGGGCTGGACGTGGACGAACTGATCGTCGCCGAAGCCTATGTTGGTAAGAACCTGACGATGAAGCGCGGTCGCCCGCGCGCACGTGGCCGGTTCGGACGGATCATCAAGCCGTTCTCCGAGCTGACCATCAAGGTTCGTCAGATCGAGGAGCAAGCATAATGGGTCAGAAGGTCAATCCGATCGGCATGCGCCTCCAGGTCAACCGCACCTGGGACAGCCGCTGGTACGCCGACACGAAGGACTATGGTGATCTTCTTCTGGAAGACATCAAGATCCGCGAGTTCATCAAGGAAGAGTGCAAGCAGGCCGGCGTCAGCCGCGTCATCATCGAGCGTCCGCACAAGAAATGCCGCGTCACGATCCACACGGCCCGCCCGGGTGTGATCATCGGCAAAAAAGGTGCTGACATCGAAGGTCTGCGCAAGAAGCTCGCTGCCATGACCGACAGCGAACTGCACCTCAACATCGTCGAAGTCCGCAAGCCCGAGCTGGACGCCCAGCTTGTCGCTGAATCGATTGCTCAGCAGCTTGAGCGTCGTGTTTCGTTCCGCCGCGCTATGAAGCGTGCGGTTCAGAACGCAATGCGCATGGGCTCGCTCGGTATTCGGGTCAACGTTGCAGGTCGCCTCGGCGGCGCTGAAATCGCCCGGACGGAGTGGTATCGTGAAGGCCGCGTGCCTTTGCACACGCTGCGCGCCGACATCGACTACGCCCTGGCTGAAGCCAAGACGCCTTACGGCATCATCGGCATCAAGGTCTGGATCTTCAAAGGTGAAATCATGGAGCACGATCCGTCGGCTCGTGATCGTCGTCACCAGGAGCTCCAGGAAGGCCCCGCACCGCGTGGTGCTGGCGGCGGCCGCGGCCGTAACTAAGGAGCGAATGAGATGCTGCAACCAAAGCGCACAAAATTCCGCAAGATGCACAAAGGCCGGATCAAGGGTCAGGCCAAAGGTGGATCCGATCTGAACTTTGGCACCTACGGCCTGAAGGCCACGGAGCCAGAGCGTGTAACCGCACGTCAGATCGAAGCCGCACGTCGTGCCATGACGCGTCACATGAAGCGTCAGGGCCGTGTATGGATCCGCATCTTCCCGGACACCCCTGTCACCTCCAAGCCGGTTGAAGTCCGGATGGGTAAAGGTAAGGGCTCGGTCGATTTCTGGGCTTGCAAGGTCAAGCCGGGTCGCGTGATGTTCGAGATCGACGGTGTCAACGACACCATCGCACGCGAGGCCTTGCGCCTGGCCGCGATGAAGCTGCCGGTCAAGACCCGCACGGTGGTCCGCGAGGACTGGTAAGTCTCTCGAACGATATTGATGAAGGGCGGTACCGACGACGGTGCCGCCCTTTTCGTTTGGCACGAGGCGTCACGTCACGGTCTGATACAGCGTGACGATGGCCGAGGCGGTCAGGAACCAAAGGATGACAGGTCTGAAGCTGTTCTCGCCTCCGCGTCGAAACAGCCAGGCGCCGGCCCAGACGCCAAACAGGATCGTCGGCGTCGCGAGAGCAGCATAAAAAACGATCTCTGCCGTGAAGAGCCCGAATAGCCAGAAGCTGATGACGGACACGGCGATAATGCCAGCGGCCAGCGTCGTGATGTTCGCGCGCGTGCGTGAGTTGCTGTCGCCACGCGCCAGCAAAGCCGTCGCAAAAAGTGGCCCCGCCATGCCTGTCAGCCCTTGCGTTGTGCCTGAAACCGCGCCGACCAGGAGATTGGTCCCAGGGGAGAAGAGCCGCGCCAGTTCCGTCTGCCGCGACATCACGACGACCGAAAACAGCACGAAGAGCGACATCGCAATTTGCACCACGGTCGGCTCGATCACTGTCAAAAGTCCGGTACCAACGGGAACGAACAGCACAAACATGCCAAGCATCGGCATGACCGTCCGCCTTTCCGCTTCGCGGAGCGAGACGGGCAGCAGTCCAAGAACAACGGGCACCTCCAGCAGGATCTCGATGGCAACAGCGGGGACGGGGCCGTAGAGATACGCCAGAGCAGGGACAGTCAACAGGGCAGAGCCAAAACCGGTGTACCCCCGGATCATTCCGGCAAGGAACACGACGCCCATCATCGCAAAGAACTTACTGTCGAAGGTCGCGTCCGCGCCGATGGAAGCTGCAAGATCCTGAAGCATGGCTCCTCCGCGCCGCGTTTATCGGATCATCCCTATGAATGCCGGGCATGTGGGAAGACGTTGCCTATGGAGCATTCTTAGTGATGAGACGCTGAAACCCTGAGATCTAGTGGATCGTGTCATCAACCTGATAGTATCTTATGCGTGATTTGTCTTCCCACGGATATGGGTTTTCCATCGCGTGATAACTTGCAGCCCATTCTTTCTTAGTCGGGCTAGGCACCTCGCTATATGTAGCGCATTTTCTACACTGAACTTGTAGTTCGATCGTGCTTAGAATGCTTGCAACAACATCCCATTCGTGATCGCACGTTGCTGGATCATCTGCCAAAAGCGATACGCGTTCAACGATATACTTGGTCGACAACAGTGTTTGCGGAATAAAGAGACTAAGGTAGGCCAAGAATTTTTTCAAAGTTATAGGCTCGCGAATTTCAAAGATGCGTACGTTATCTGAGTTCGGCCGGAAATCTAGACGACATTCCTCGGACCTTTCGCTAATGCGTGACATGCCGGTCGTGGGGTCTAGGTGACAGACTGAACAGAAGAG
>CAZMKY010000331.1:0-9712 GCA_964566835.1 uncultured Rhodobacterales bacterium | reverse complement strand
GGGGCCGAAAAGCCCCTGTCCCCCAATGCGTTCGTGAACATCTCCTACAACTTCATTACGCCGGTCGATGCCGAAACGTCGCGCTATTTCTGGTTCCAGCACCGGAACATGCACAGTCACGACGACGCTTTGTCAGAACGGATGTACGAGGGGGCCAAGACCGCCTTCAAGGAAGATCAGGACGTTCTCGAACATGTGCAGAAAGGCATGGCGAACCGGAAAAGTGGGTATCTGAACCTTGCACTGGACGCAGGTGCCATGCGGTTTCGCGCCCGCGTCGCAAAGGCAATCCAAGGAGAGACAGGATGAGCGCTTGGATCGAGATGATCCCCTATGAGGACGCCGAGCCACGACTGAAAGAGCTTTTGGATCACGCCAAGACGCCACACGGGACGGTCGACACCGTGATGCATGTGCATTCTCTCAGACCCGAGACGATGAACGGTCACGTCACGCTCTACCGCTCCGTGCTTCATTCGGACGACAACCAGATCCCGTTCTGGTTTCTGGAAGTCATTGCTAGCTACACCTCGATCCTGAACGACTGCACCTATTCACTGACCCATCACTTCATGAACGTGCGCAACCTTTTGAAGGACCAACCGCGAAGTGACCGTATTTTCACGGCGCTGAAGGCGCACCGTCCCGAGGACGAATTCGAAGGCAAGGAATTGGCGCTTTTGCGCTATGCCGCCAAGCTGACCACCGACGTCGGCAAGATGGTCAAATCAGACTTCGAAGCGCTGAAGCTTGCGGGATGTGATGATGGAGAGATCTTGGAAGTGAACCAGGTCTGCGCCTATTTCAACTATTCCAACCGACTGCTGAACGGCCTTGGCTGCACGACCGACGGTGATCTGATCGGATACTACAAGGGCGACTAAGCATTCAGCTTTCGCTGAACAAGAAGTCCAGAAGAGGCGGTTCGAACAGAAGCGGCTTTTCAAGGTGGACGGCATGCGCACACCCCGGAATGACGGCAAGTGTGGCGTTTGGAATCTCTGACCAGAGCTTCTCGATTTGCGGCCATGCGTAGGTTCGATCCTGATCACCCCAGATGACCAGCGTCTTCTGCGTGATCGCCGACAAAGCGTCGGCGCCGTTCCAAGCCTCCATGGCGTCCAATCCCGCCTCCAGTGCGTCCAAGCGGGCAAGGGCTGCGATGTCGGCGCAGGCCGGGTATTCCGGGCTGTCGGTTTCTTCCAAGAACCATGTCGCGGCGATCCGGCGTGCTGTCGTTTCGGCCCCGTCTTGTGCCGCGCGGCGCTTGCTTTCTGCGATGGTCTCAAACCGCCCGGGAAGAACGCCGATTGATCCGGTGGCGTAAAGCACCAGACGGTTCACCCGTCCGGTATCGCGGCGCGCCACCTCTTGAACGATCATTCCGCCCATTGAGTGGCCAAGCAAGTGATAGGACTGAAGGCCCCGCGCATGGGTTTCTTCAATCACCCAATCGGCAAAGCTCTCAATGCGGTTGATCGGCGACAGGTGAGCGTTCTCGCCAAATCCTGGCAGATCCAGTGCGATAACCTCGGTCACTTGCGACAGGACGCTGCCAAGTCGAGACCACTGCGCGCTGCCGCCCATGAAGCCATGGACGAGAACGATCGGTGTCACTTGCGTTGACCCTGCACGATCCGGTCAAGGATCATGGCGCAGAAGAGGATAGAGAAGCCTGCCAGGATGCCTTGTCCGACATTGGCATATTGCAAGGCTTCCAAGACATCTTCGCCCAAACCTTTCGCTCCGATCAGAGATGCCACCACAACCATGGCCAGAGAAAGCATGATGGTCTGGTTAATCCCGGCCCGGATGGACGGACTGGCTAGCGGCAAATCAACTTTTGTCAGTAGATACCACTTGTTCGCCCCGAAACTGATCGCCGCTTCGCGAACGCTTTCCGGGACGCCGCGCAAGCCAAGCACCGTCAATCGCACCACCGGGGTTCCGCCAAAGATCATCGTTGTCACAACTGCTGCAGGCTTGCCCGTCCCGAAGAAGGCAATCACCGGGATCATGAATACGAAGGCCGGCATGGTCTGCATGAAATCCATGATCGGTTGAATGAAGGAATAGAAGCGTGGACGTCGTGCAGCGAACATGCCCAGTGGAATGCCGATAATGATCGACAAGCACGCAGCCGTTCCCAAGAGGGCCAGCGTTGTCATCGCCTTTTCCCAGAAACCGAGCAGCCCCATGTACGCAAGGAACGCGCCCGAATAGATGGCCATCCGCACGCCAGCCGTGAGCCACGTCAGCAAGATGATCAAGGATGCGATAACGATCCACGGTGTGCTGACAAAGATCAGTTCCAGCGCGTCCAGCATCAGGCGGATGCCGTATGTGATCCCGTCGAACAGCGCGTCACCATTGACCACGGCCCAATTGAAGAACGCCTCAACGCCGTCGATGCTGACAAGCCGGATGTCCGGGTCGGTCGGGAAGGCATCCAAAAGCGCGAAGCGGCCGGGGAAGCTGTAGTGAATCATGGCGACAGCAACGATAAGAACCATGAAAAGGGCACTGAAGACGATCTGCGACACGGGCATGCCCGACCGGATGGAGCGATCCGACAACCAGTCGGAGAACCGGGCCTCCAAAGCCCAGTTCGCAACGAAAGCCTGCGCCGCTTTCGCAAGGATCAGGATGGCCAACCCGGTCAAGGCAATCGTCGGCCCTTGCTCCGCCAAAGCCTGCGCCTCATCACGGATACCGCCGATATTCGCTTCAAGCCCGTCGACGGCGCGCTGGAAAGCGTCAACTCGGTCAGAGTTGTTGTCGATCGCGGCTTGCAACTGTTGTCGACGAAGCTCCAGCGTCCCTTCAATGGACGCAATCCGTGCCATCGCATCGGCAGCCAGGTCCCCGAACAGGCCGCGTGCGATCTGGACGAACGCGATGGCCTCAATGATGAGGAACGACAACGCCCAAGACCAAAGACCTCTTGCACCAAACCAGATTGGCCCAAACAGCCCGGCCATGGCATTGAAAGTCGGGGTGAATCTTGCGGACGCGCCAACCTTGTCGAAGTTTGCAATGTAGTAGTCGGGACTGGTGCGCACAAAGGTCCGGATATTCTCCTTGCGCTCTTCGGCATACGCAATCGCCGCCTCGCTTTCGGTGTCTTCAAGTGGGTTGATCGTTTCGTCCCTCATGACACTTCGGTCCCTTCGATAACGGTCCGCAGAAGATCTGCACGGGTGATTACGCCAACATCGGCGCCGCCGTCTTCGACCAGGATTGGGCTTTCGTCGTCAATGGCGAGGTTGATCAAGTTGCTGAGCGTTTCGCCATCCTTCACGCGGGGCGCATCGGCGGGGAGTGCGCCTTCTGCAGCGACATAGCTCTCGATCGGGCGCATCACGGCCTTCGCGTGGACGACCTTGAGGCGCGAAATGCCGGCGACGAAATCTGCGACATAGTCGTCAGCGGGATGCATGACGAGATCCTCGGCCGTGCCAATCTGGACCATCTTGCCATCGCGCATGATGGCAATCCGATCTCCAATCCGGACGGCTTCGTCGAGATCATGCGTGATGAAGACTGTCGTCTTCTTCAGGATCTTTGACAGCCGAATGAATTCATCCTGCAACTGTCTGCGGATCAGAGGGTCAAGCGCCGAGAACGGCTCGTCCATAAGAAGGACGTCTGGATTGGCGGCCAAAGCTCGAGCAAGGCCGACCCGCTGCTGCATACCGCCAGACAATTCGTGCGCGAACTTCGATCCCCAAGCCCCAAGTTCCACGATGTCGAGAATGGCGGCCGCTTGCCGCATTCTTTCGTTCTTTGCGACCTGACGGATCTCAAGCGGCATGGCCACATTGTCCAACACCGAACGGTGCGGCATCAAAGCGAAGTTCTGGAAAACCATGCCGATCTTTTGGTTCCGGAAACGCTGCAGGTCTTTCGGACCAAGCGCCATGACGTCTGTGCCTTCAATCTCGATCTTGCCAGCTGTCGGCTCCAACAGACGATTGAAGTGGCGGACGAGCGTACTTTTCCCGCTGCCTGATAAGCCCATGACACAGAAGATTTCGCCGCGATTGACTGAAAGGCTGACATCAGCAACACCAACGACCGCGTTGTATTCGCTCAAGACTTCCGCCTTTGTCAGGCCACGTTCGCGAATGGCTTGAAGGGCGGCTTCCGGTTTCTGGCCGAAGATCTTCCAAACGTTGGAAATCTCGATGACGGTATCTTCGGACATCTGAACCTTGCCTCAAGTCTGGTGGGCAGCACCGGTCTGGCCGGTGCTGCGCGTTGCTTTTTCTGCGATCAGAGGCCGAGCATGGCGTCAACACGGTCAGTGTTGGCGTTGACCCAGTCTTTTGCGACGTCTGCCGGGTCACGGCCGTTGGCGCTGATCTCGAAGGCAAGTTGGCTGACGTCATCAGCGGTCAGGGCAAAGTTCGAGAAGAACTCTGCAATGGCCGGTGAGCGATCAACGAGCGAGTTCGACCAGGCGATCTGAACCTGCTTCAGCGCGTCCTTCGTGGCCACGTTCGACTTGTTGTACCAGTCAGCGTCGTCCGACGGCTGAACCATCACATACTTGGCCGGGTCGTAAGTCGGCTCGGTCAGCATCTCGACGTCAAACATGAACCAGACAGCGTGTGGCTTGTAGCAGTAGAAGGCATATCCCTCGCCCTTGGCGATGCTGTCCTTGATGCGGGCTGTCTTCACGCTTTCCTCGGCGCGAATTGGCTCGATGAAGTCCAAAAGGCCATAGTCACGCGTTTTGACTTCGTTGACGTTTGCAGACGCCCAACCGGGCGCACCGATCCACATCTCACCCAACCCATTGCCATCGCTGTCCATCAGTGCGGCAACGTCGGGGCGGCCAAGGTCGGCAATGTCTGTGATATTGTTGGCTTGGCCGAAGTCCTTTGTCACGCAGAAGCCCTGGTTTCCCTCGTAGGGGTTGGATGACAGCGTCACACTGCCCGCTTCGTCGACATATTTCTTGGTGAAGCTTTCCTGGTTCGGCAGCCAGACGTCAGGGTGCACGTCGATATCGCCTTTGCCCTGATCCATGGCTTGAAAGATCGTGGCGTTGTTGCCCGGAACGTATTCCACCGTTCCGCCGATACGCGACGAAACCACTTCGCCCAGAACGTGCGCGATGGCTTGCGCGCCGGTCCATGATGGGACGCCGATTTTGACCTCTTCTGCAAAGGCCGGAGCGCTCAGTGCGCTCAGAAGCGCTGCGCTGATGAGGCATTTGGTTGCTGACATGTCCAAGTCTCCTTGTTGGATAGTTTTGTTTTTACGTTGTTTTCTTGTTATTTCTCGTAGCCCGGCAAATCGAATATCTCTGGATATCCAAACAGTGCTACACTTCCCCCTGTGTGAAGGAACACGATGTTTTCCATCCCGTCAAAATATCCTTTGCGAACGAGATCGATCATTCCGTCCAGACCTTTGCCGGAATAGACCGGATCAAAGAGCAGACCTTCCGTGCGGGCCAGAAGCTTGATGGCCTCCACCATGCCGGGGGTCGGAATGCCGTAGCCGGCACCGACATAGTTGCAATTGGCCCGGACGCTGGCGCGGGAAATCTCAAGACCTGTACCCATGAATTCAGCGGTTTTGGTCGCCAAGTCATGGACCATGGCTTCTTGCTTTTCTTGCGGGGCCCTGACGCCGATCCCTAGCAGATGGATGTCGCTCTGGAGTGCTGCGAGGCCGGCAACCAGTCCGGCCTGCGTGCCAGAGCTGCCGGTTGCGTGGACAAGTGCGTCGACGCTCAACCCTGTGCTGGCTGCCTGTTCCGCCAACTCACGAGCGCAATTGACATAGCCGAGCGCACCAATCGGGTTCGATCCGCCGCCGGGAATGATGTAAGGCGTCTTGCCTTGCTCGGTAAGCTCGGCGGCCAACTGCACCATCTCGGCATTCATGTCTGCACCACCGGCGCGTTTCGCAACGGGCGCCCCGTGGAGGCGATCCAAGAGAACATTGCCGTTAAGGATGTAGTTCTCGTCGTTTGACCCGGTCCGGTCCTCCAAGAGGATGTGGCAGCCCATGCCGAGCTTTGCTGCTGCTGCCGCGGTCTGGCGGGCATGGTTGGATTGCGTCGCGCCCTGCGTGATGATCGTGTCTGCCCCGGCGGACTGTGCGTCTGCCATCAGGAATTCAAGTTTGCGAGTCTTGTTGCCGCCACTGGAAAGACCAGTGCAGTCGTCACGTTTCACCCAGATGCGCGGACCACCGAGTTCTTCGCTCAGGCGATCCATCGGTTCCAGCGGGGTGGGGAGATGGCCGAGTTTCACCCGTGGAAAGCGGGCCAGCACAATGGCGAGTTCTTTGCAAAGGCTTTGTGTGATTTCCGATGCGACCGGTTCTTGATGCTCTGTCACGTGATCGATGTCCGACACGAACGTCCCCCCTTACTGAATCGACTCAAAGCATTTCCATAGGCAGCTCAGATAGAAAGTGCTTTTTTCTTGGGCTGCCCATACTAATGGTATGAGCGAAGGGGGATTCAGGATGGATATGAACTGGCTGGACGACGTGCTGGTCCTACTGGAAGAACGCAATATGACCCGCGCAGCGGAGCGACGAAATATAACGCAGCCTGCTTTTTCGCGTCGTATTCGTAGCTTCGAGGACTGGCTGGGGATTCCAATTCTGGACCGTCAGACGAACCGTATCGAGGTTTCCGAGGCGCTGTCGGCCAACGAAGGTGAAATTCGCGCCGTTGTCGCAAGATTACGCGAGATGCGCACGGATATAGCAAATCATGACTCCGCCAGCGTCACAGTTTCGGTCGCAGCCCAGCATGCGCCGGTGTTTTCAACCTTTCCGGACATGGCGCTTCGGGCGAAGGCGTCCTTGCCAAGGGTGAAGTTCCGGCTTCGCGCAGGGAACCTGCACGATTGTTTGACCATGTTCGTGCGAGGCGACACCAGCATGCTGCTTTGCTACGAGGCCGAGAATGCGAGGCCACTTGAATTCGGCGCGTCGGTGCGTCGCGGCTATTGGGGATCCGACTACTTGGTGCCGGTCGTCGGCGGTTCGCTTCGTTACGCCGTCAAGGACAACGGTAACGTGCCGAAGGATACGCCAGCGGTGGCCTATCCCGAGAACAGCTATTTCGGCGAAGTCCTCAGCCGAAGCGAGCGCCTGTTCGGTACGCCCGGCCACAGTGTGAACCCGGTTTGCGTCACTGCGTTCTCCAGCGGCGTATTGGAGCTCGTGCTGCGGGGCTTTGGGGTCGGATGGCTTCCTTACAGCATGGTGCATCGGGAAGTGGCCAGCGGTGACCTGATCTCACTTGTGAACTCACTCGGAAAAGAGCCCTTGAAGGTAGCGGTCTTTGCAGACGGGAAGGTCGAGCAAGCGCTGGATCTTCTGGATCTCTGGTCCAAGCATCCCGCCTCTGTCGAATGAAACTCTTCGGCAAAGGCACCACGCATCAGGCGCCCTAGTCGTCGGCGCGCCTGATTTGACCCTTGGGCGTATCGCGCCAAACCGAAGCCCAGTTCACGTCCCAGCCGAACGTTTCAAAGAACGAGGCATGGCACGTTGCAGCGCGCCTCAAGTCATCCAAAGTGGTTGCTTCGGGCAAAGACCAAGCTCGCGTCGCAAGGCCGAGTATGCGAGGGGCGATCATGGCCTCATATTCCTTTGGCGCGCTGGTGAATTCGGACCAGAAAGTGCCTTCGATCCCGATAATTCTGTCGGTCAGCGATGTGTCAGGAATGGGGTCCCAATCGAACGATTGATCCAAGTCATAGTTTGCAGCCCAATTGGCACCCCAGTCTTCAAATTCGGCGGTGTGAGCCATGTCGAAATATGTGTGCTGGGCTGGGCACATCACAACGCGGTAGCCCTTCGCGGCGGCCTCGCGTCCCGGGCCTGCGCCGGTCCAGCTAAAGAGGATCGCGTCGTGCCCGATGCCCCCGGTGCACCCATCTGCCGCCTCTTGCCATGCGCAGGGCGTCACGCCTGCTGCACGAATATGACCGGCCAAACGGTGCATAAGATGGCCCATGACATCTTGGTGCGAGGTCAAGTTGTGGCGGGCCTTGTAGACGTTAGCCATAGGGGACCCTGCCCAGGTTTCATCGGGCAGTTCGTCGCCGCCAAGGTGAAGGTGACCAAATGGGAAAAGTGATGCCACTTCCAGTGCGACGGGTTCCAGCAGGTCCCATGTTTCCGGCTGCTCTGGGTTCACGACGTTGCGCGGATAGCCTTGCACCGATGCCTCGTTGCCCGTGTCGTCCGGGTCGCGCAGGTTTGGCCTGACCGTAGTCAGGGCCAGGGCATGGGCCGGCACTTCGATTTCGGGCAGGACTTCAATGTTCAACCGCGCCGCATGTTGAACGACCGTTTGCACGCACGTCTTGGAATACACGCCCCCGACGGGGCCGGGACGCCCCCCAAAAACGCCCGGCAAAGTCTGGCCTTCGCCGCGAAAGCCGGTTCTCGCGGCCAGATCCGGCGCGCACTCGAGGTCCAGACGGAAGGCTTCATCGTCTGCGAAGTGCCAATGAAAACGGTTCAGTTTCAGACATGCCATGAGGTCCATAAGGCGGCAGATGTCCTTGACGGGATAAAACTCGCGCACGCAGTCCAGCATGAAGCCTCGCCACTCAAATCGAGGGGCATCCTCGATGATGCCGGTTGGCAGTGCGTCGTGTGTCTCCCGCAACATGGCCAGACTAATCAGGCCGTAGAACGCCCCAGCTTCGTCGGATGCGCTCAGATCCAATCCTTCCCCGATCTCAAGGCAATAGGCGCCTGAGGGCAGGGTGCCGTCTCGGCGGATCTCCAAATCTGCCTGATGGCCGGACAACTCAAGAAATCCGTTTCGCGCCAAAAGGGCGTCCACATTCAGCGCCGCTATCTCAAATGCGCCGTAGATCCTGAAGTTTTTGGCGGCCAGCGATCCGCCAGAGGATTTCCAAGAGCTCGGGGCGGGGATGAGCGCCAATCCAGAACTTGGCGGGGTCTGGTCAGGTGCAACAGACGGTTTGACGCCAAGGGGGACGTCCATCTCGACATCTTCCGTCCCGGATGGCCCGCGCAGGTATGGCCCCTGCGGATACCACGCGCGATTTGTGGCGACGTAATAAGGGTTCTCGAACGTCAGCACGAAGTGCAGCGGGGTCGACGCCGACAGCACGCCCTCAAGACGCAGCGCCGTAAAGCCGCCAAGGCCTTCGGTCTCGGTGCCGCCCGACAGCACACGCACGGGAACCTGAATGGAAAAACAGATCTCGGGCGATGCGACATTTCTGTCGTCGTCAACCGACAAGGTGCAGTGGAACTCATTCTCGGCTTCGATCCGACAGGCCAGATGGGCGGTCATGGGTCACCCTCCAATCGAACCTCGGTGATGAAGTCATAGACATCGCTGCGGTAAAGGCCGGTCGTGAATTCAACTGGCCGACCATTGGCGAGATAACCCGTCCGGTCGATCCGAAGCGCAGCCGTGCCGTGCGGAAGCCGCAATAGCTCAGCGTCCTGTTCGGACAAATTCTCTGCTGTCACGCGCTGAATTGCGCGGACAAGGTTGAAGCCGTTCTGACGCAGCACATGGTAAAGCGATATGTCGACAACAGTAGCATCTGGCAGCACGTCCTCTGGAACGGAAGACACTTCGATCGCAAGCGGTCCCGGATCGGCGATGCGAAGCCTTTTGATCCGGGACACCCGGCCACTGCCAGAAATGCCGAGGGCAACAGTCTCGGTCGGTGTCGGTGCG
>CAZMKY010000330.1:0-1648 GCA_964566835.1 uncultured Rhodobacterales bacterium | reverse complement strand
TGGACATTCATCGGTTAGCGCCTCCGAACGAAAGTTGTCCGATCAATCCGTCAAAGCGACCATTGGCGTTCTGAGCGCGCGCCGGATCGAAGATGGCTTCGTAGTCAGGCGTTCCAAACAGCTCGTGGCGGGAATAGCCGTCAGATCTAACAGGGAGTTCGCCCAAAATACTGTCGAGCCGAGATAGATCCTCATGTCGGATCATGCGGTATGGATACCGTTTACCAAGCGACTTGAACGCCCTGTTATTGCGGACAAAAGACGCAAGCAATCGTGGACCAGGGGTTTGTGGCTGTGCCATGCGCCGCTGATGCTTGACCATCGACGCCTTCCAGGCGGCAAATGGACGGACAATGTGCAAGACCTGAACTGCTGCGCCTGCCGCGACGTAGCCCGGCACTCCGCGATCCACCTTTGATGTATCAACCAGCGCCCCCGATGTCTTGGATGCGACGTCAATGAGCTTTCGGTAAGGATCGACTGAACCCGGCGACATGATCTCGCGCCAGAAGTCATCAGTTTGCGCCGCTTCAAGCGTTTTCTCGCGTTGTTCCGGCTTGCTGTGAAACCGCTTCTGCGTCTCATAGCGTTGATCGTCGATCTGCCCCAACGCCCAAAGGGTCTGATGCACTTCGCCAGCATTCAAGGCGCCAACGCGGCGTGCGACCCAGTCACCCAAAAAGGTACTGCCCGTTCTTGGAAGTCCAACCACGTAGTAAACGGGGTATCCACGAAGCTCTGTCATGCTTCGGACCCCTGCCCCAAATCCGCGACTTCGGACCGTTTTGAGCGGTCTTTGGTAAGCGCATCGTGCACCCGGGCTTCAATCGCCGAGGGCGAAAAATGCGCCTCGAAGTGCGCCTTTCCCGCTCGTCCGAATTTTTGAGCGTTATCTTGCGAGATACCCGCGACGCAATCCGCAATTTCTTCGGGCGTGGGACCATCCGACAAAAGCCACCCTGTTCGTCCATCCAGGACCATGTCCGGAATGGCGCGATAGTCGGTGGCCACGACGGCGCACCCATTGGCCATGGCCTCCAGAATGCTACGCGGCTGGGCTTCTGCGGCATAAAACGTCGGAAGGCAAAAGACGTCGTGATCTGCGAACAGCGATTGGGCGTCCTGACGATTGGTCACAGCGCCGCCCAGATCCACTTTCAGACCCTTGCCCTGGATCTTTTGCGCAAGCGCCTCGGCGTCTTGCCGGTCTGTATCTGACAGCCAAGCCCCCCGAAACGTCGCTTCAAAGCTTTCTCCCAGGCCTCGGTCAGCCAATATCTCCAACGCCTCAAGCAGACGAAGATAACCCTTCGTCGGAATGAAGTTCGAAAGGTAAAGCAAACGGACCGGCCCGACTGCCCGCGCAGGACGATCAGACGTCGGGATCAGGTCACGATCAATCGTGTTCGGAAGAACTGCCACTTGATCGGCAACTAGACCAATCGAGGATAGCTCCTGCGGAAGCAGCCTTGCGCTGAGGACAAGTACTTTGTCGGCCCGCCGGTTGCACCAACGCTGAACTGCGCCAAGCACGCCAGACTTGGGCTTGTCGAAGTTCCCATTTCGAATGTGGAAGACCAGAAGAGCGCGTGGTGAGATAGCGCCGAGGACAAGCACCATAAGCGCTGTTCTCAGCAAGCCCAGCGTT
>CAZMKY010000329.1:0-11701 GCA_964566835.1 uncultured Rhodobacterales bacterium | reverse complement strand
TCGCGTCCTGATGTCGTCGCTGCAAGGCGCCGCCATCACCAGCGTTCAGATCGACAACGTCCTGCACGAGTTCTCGAGCGTTGCCGGTGTCCGCGAAGACGTCACCGACATCGTTCTGAACCTCAAGGGCGTCGCGATCCGTATGGACGTCGAAGGTCCGAAGCGCGTTTCGATCTCGGCCAAGGGCCCGCAGATCGTCACCGCCGGCGACATCTCGGAATCGGCTGGCATCGAAGTCCTGAACAAGGACCACGTGATCTGCCACCTCGACGATGGTGCAGACCTGTTCATGGAGCTGACCGTCAACACCGGCAAAGGCTATGTCGCGTCTGACAAGAACCGTCCGGAAGATGCACCGATCGGCCTCGTGCCTGTCGATGCGATCTATTCGCCGGTGCGCAAGGTCAGCTATGACGTTCAGCCGACCCGTGAAGGTCAGGTTCTGGATTACGACAAACTGACGCTGAAACTGGAAACCGACGGTTCGGTCACGCCGGATGACGCCGTGGCCTACGCCGCACGTATCCTTCAGGACCAGCTGACGATCTTCGTCAACTTCGACGAGCCGGAATCGGCACAGCGTCAGGACGACGATGATGGTCTCGAGTTCAACCCGCTTCTCTTGAAGAAGGTGGACGAGCTGGAGCTTTCTGTCCGTTCGGCCAACTGCCTGAAGAACGACAACATCGTCTACATCGGGGACCTGATCCAGAAGACCGAAGCAGAAATGCTGCGGACGCCGAACTTTGGCCGGAAGTCTCTGAACGAGATCAAGGAAGTTCTTTCCGGCATGGGTCTGCACCTTGGCATGGATGTCGAGGAATGGCCGCCAGAAAACATCGAAGACCTGGCCAAGAAGTTCGAAGACCAGTTCTAAGAGACGAAATGCCCGGGAAAGCCGGGGACATTTGGGCAAACGCCCCAAGGTGAGCGGGGGGCACGCATCCCCCGCCTGACAAAGCAAAACCGCCCGTAGAGGGCAAAGACTGGAGAATAGAAATGCGTCACGCCCGCGGATACCGCCGCCTGAATCGCACGCATGAGCACCGCAAGGCGCTTTTTGCAAACATGGCTGGCTCGCTGATCGAGCACGAGCAGATCAAGACGACCCTGCCGAAAGCCAAAGAACTGAAGCGCATCATCGACAAGCTGATCACGCTTGGTAAGCGTGGTGACCTGCACGCCCGCCGTCAGGCCGCTGCTCGCCTGAAGCAAGACATGCACGTCGCGAAGCTTTTCGAAGTGCTTGGCCCACGCTACGCCGACCGCAATGGTGGCTATGCTCGCGTCCTGAAAGCCGGCTTCCGCTATGGCGACATGGCGCCGATGGCCATCATCGAATTGGTGGACCGGGACGTCGACGCAAAGGGTGCCGCAGACCGCGCCCGCGTTGAGGCCGAGGAAGCCGCTGAAGATTGATCTTCAAGCCGCACCGGCAGCAAGAATTCAAAGGCCATCCCAGAGAGGGGTGGCCTTTTTCATGTCAGCATTGCCGACCTTGCGTGCTGGCCTTGAGAGCGATGGAAACCTGAAGACGGTCGATCGCCTCGACGTGGCTCAACGACTTCCTTGAGCTGACGTCGAGATAGCGCAGCAACAAGGCCCGCGTGTGTTGTGTTAAGGTTTCAAGAACTTCGGCTCTCTGAGGGTGCTCCATCTCGTTGACCTTTGCCGTGTGCTTAGTGACAAAATACAATTTAAGGTTGACTGCCCTTCAAGCAACCAGTCTAAATGGACAGGTGTTCGCTTGCCGGAATGGGGTGCTCGGGCCAATGATGGCCACGTCGGGAGCGGACGTCATGATGCCGCTCGCGCATCTTTAGCAGAAATGAGGTCCTGCCATGTGGCGTGGAAACCAAAGCTATCTCACAAACGATACGGCCACCCCGCCGCATCATAAATCGGCAGAGCGCCGCGCGCTCGAAAGCCTCTTCGCGGAATTGCGCGATGTGGCACCGGCCGGATTCTCGGCCGGGTTGCACATCCGCTTCGCCGCACCGTTGGTCTATGTCCGGACATATCCCGAGGCGTGGACGACGCTTTACGATAACAACGCCTATGCGTTGCGCGACCCCTTGGTCTTCTGGGGCTTGGCGACGAAAGGGCAAACCCGCTGGAGCGAGATTGGACTGCCCGATCCCTTCGGCATCATGAAGAAAGCCCAAGTGCATGGGCTGAATTTTGGCGCAGTGATCAGTCATGGGCCGATCACTTCACGTTCGATCGTCGGCGTGGCCAGCAAAGAGCGGGAATTTTCCGATAGCGAGATTGATCACCTCGCCGCGCTGACTGCTGAGCTGCACGCCGCCGCTGAACCGCAGACCGAGCTGACGCCGGCACAGGTCGAAGCTCTGCGGTTGCTCGCCGAAGGGGATCGGCATACCGCTGCCGCGGCAAAACTGGGAATTTCGGAAAGCGCCTTCAAAGCCAGGTTGCAATCCGCTCGTGCCCGACTGGGCGCGCGGACAACGGCCCAAGCATTGAAGAAAGCGCGCGAACTCCAGCTTCTCTAGGCAGTCAGCCTCCCCGGGACAGGTTTTTTCACCAACCCAACTGGAGGCTGTATCAATGCAAGTCACGACCCTTTCTTTTGAGAATATGCACAACCATGGCGAGCTTTTGGCCAACGTGCTTCGCGCGCGCCACAAGACATTTATCGAACAACGCAATTGGGATCTTCCTGCCGCTGACGGCATGGAATTCGACCAATACGACACTCCGGCAAGCCGTTGGGTCGCCGTTCACGAATTTGGGCGCGTTCTGGCCGGTGTCCGGCTGACGCCCACAACGGCCCGCTGCGGAATCTATTCCTACATGATCCGCGACGCTCAACTGGGCCTGTTGGACAGCATCCCGCAGGATCTTCTGTTCGAAGAAGCCCCGGTCGCCCAGCACATCTGGGAATCGAGCCGCGTCTTCGTCTCGCATGACGTTCCTTCGAAGCTGCGGTTGCGGGTGCAGATCGAACTGATTGGAGAGATGGTGCGGTCGGCTCGAAACCTTGGGGCGACGTCGCTGCTGGGCATTGTCCCGGAGCATAGCCCACGTCTGGCGCGCAGGACCGGGATCGAGTGCGTTCCAGCAGGCCGCGTGATCGAAACCGATGACGGTGATCGCAGCATCTGCGTCAACATCTCGATGGCGACAAAGCTGCATTAATCCGCAAGCTGTCGGCGACAATGCGGGGAGGCCTCTTCCCGTTTTGGTCTCGCAATCATAGATTGCGGGACCATGCCTGACTTGTTCGACACCAAAGGGGTCCCAGACACGGCCCCCAGACCTTTGGCAGACCGCTTGCGGCCTGCCACATTGCGCGACGTGATCGGACAAGAACAGGTCTTGGGACCTGATGCGCCTTTGGGCGCAATGCTATCGTCGGGAAGTCTGAGTTCACTGATCCTGTGGGGGCCACCCGGCGTCGGAAAGACGACAATCGCGCGACTGCTGGCCGACGTATCCGACCTGAACTTCGTCCAGATCAGCGCCATCTTTTCCGGTGTTGCAGATTTGAAGAAGGTCTTTGAGGCTGCCCGCATGCGTCGCCAGAATGGGCGCGGCACGCTGTTATTCGTGGACGAGATCCACCGTTTCAACAAGGCGCAGCAGGATGGCTTCCTGCCCTATATGGAGGACGGCACCATCGTCCTTGTGGGCGCGACCACCGAGAACCCGTCATTTGAGCTGAACGCCGCTGTGCTCAGCCGTTCGCAGGTATTGGTGCTCAACCGACTGGATCTTGCCGATCTCGAGCGTCTCGCACAGCGCGCCGAGAAGGAGCTTGGAAAGACCCTGCCGCTGACTGGCGCCGCACGGGAAGCCTTGCTGGAAATGGCCGACGGCGATGGAAGGGCGCTGCTGAACCTGACCGAACAGGTCGTTGCGTGGCCCGCGTCAGACAAGAAGATCGATACCGACACCCTGACGTCTCGTCTGATGAAGCGGGCTGCGATCTACGACAAGTCGGGGGACGAACACTACAACTTGATCTCCGCGCTTCATAAATCGGTTCGCGGGTCAGACCCGGATGCTGCGCTTTATTGGTTTGCGCGGATGCTGGAAGGCGGAGAGGACCCACGCTTTCTGGCGCGCAGACTGACGCGGATGTCGGTCGAGGATATCGGGCTTGCTGATCCGCAGGCACAGCGGCTTTGCCTTGATGCGTGGAACACTTACGAACGCCTGGGATCCCCGGAAGGCGAATTGGCCTTGGCCAATGCTGTCGCCTATCTGGCACTCGCGCCGAAATCCAATGCGGCCTACGTCGCCTACAAGGCGGCACGGAAGGATGCCAAGCGCACGGGGTCCGAACCACCGCCAAAGCATATCCTGAATGCCCCGACAGACCTGATGAAGGATCAGGGCTACGGAGACGGCTATGCCTACGACCACGATGCGGAGGATGGCTTCTCGGGCCAGAACTATTTCCCGGAAACGATGAAGCGCGGCGTCTACTACTTGCCTGTTGAGCGTGGGTTTGAACGCGATCTGAAAAAGCGTGTCGATTGGTTCGCCAAGCTCCGGGACAAGCGGCAGAGTTGACATTCAGACGGCTTGGCGCGACGAGACGCCCATGATCCCGACGATCCTACAAGTGGCCCTTGGCGGCGCAATTGGTGCTTCGGCCCGCTATGCAGTGGGCGTCGCCCTGCTGCGCGCGATGGGGCCGGGTTTCCCGGTTGCCACCATCGCCGTGAATATCGTTGGCAGCTTTCTGATGGGTGCCTTCGTTGTCTTCGCAGGGTCACGCGGGCTGACACATCTGTCGCCGTTCGTCATGACCGGAATTCTGGGCGGGTTCACGACGTTTTCCGCCTTTTCGCTTGAAGCGTTGACGCTTTGGGAGCGCGGCGATGTCGGTCAGGCCGCGATTTATGTCGGCTTGTCGGTGGTGGGGTCGCTTTTGGGGCTGGGCGCAGGTCTCTGGATGATGCGGGGCATTCTGGCATGAGCGGTGTGCAGACTTTGACGGTAGCTGCCGGCGATGGTGACCAGCGCCTTGACCGCTGGTTTCGGCGCCAGTTTCCGCATGTCCCGCAGGGCCGGATCGAGAAGATGTGCCGCAAAGGCGAAATCCGTGTCGATGGTGGCCGGGTGAAGCCAGCCACCCGTATTGAAGAGGGGCAGCAAGTCCGCATCCCGCCCTTGCCGGACGGCAAAGCACCGATGGCGGAGCGTCCGAAGATATCGGATGCCGATACGGCGATGATGAAAAAGGCTGTCATCTACCGGGACGACTATATCATTGCCATCAACAAGCCGCCGGGCCTGCCGACGCAAGGGGGCACCGGACAGACGCGTCATGTTGATGGACTGTCCGAAGCTTTGCGTTTTGGATTTGAAGACAAGCCGCGACTGGTCCACCGGTTGGACAAGGACACGTCTGGCGTTTTGCTTCTTGCGCGCACACGGAAGATCGCCGGCGCGTTGACGGATGCATTCCGCGCGCGCGAGACGCGCAAGATTTATTGGGCTGCCGTTGCCGGCGCGCCTTTGCCGCGCATGGGCACGATCCGCTTTGGGCTGGTCAAGGCCGGAGGTCACGGCGCCAAGGGCGAGGGGGAGAAGATGATCCCGATCCACCCCCGCGACGTAGACGGAACCCCAGACGCCAAGCGCGCAACAACGGACTATTCGGTTCTGTCATCGCTGGGCACACGTGCCTCTTGGGTGGCCATGATCCCGGTGACGGGGCGGACGCACCAACTGCGCGTGCACATGTCGGCGATTGGGCACCCCATTGTCGGCGACGGAAAGTACGGCGGATCGGGCCAAGAGAACCTTGGCGACGGCTGGGGCGCGCAGCTTGGCGGAGAAATCAGCCGGAAGCTGCATCTGCACGCACGCCATTTGGCGTTCCGGCATCCGGTCACGGGCGCATCAATCAAGCTGACGGCGTCTTTGCCGGAGCACATGGCGCGCACGTGGGAAATGATGGAATGGAACCCGGCTGACGTGCCGGTCGATCCGTTCGATGAGGACGCACTATGAGCGATTGGAAGGCCAAGCGATTCTGGAAGAACGTCACGGTCGAGGAAGATGGCGACGGATATGCCGTACGCCTTGATGGACGCCCCGTAAATTCTCCTGGCAAATCGCAACTGATTTTGCCCTCGCGAGAGATGGCAGAACAGGTTGCGGCGGAGTGGGACGCGCAGATTGAGGTCATCGATCCACGGGTGATGCCGTGGACCAGATCCGCCAATTCTGCGCTGGACAAGGTGTCGCCCCAGTTGACGGAAGTTGCCGATCATCTGGCCGAATACGCGGGCACCGATATGGTCAGCTACCGCGCCACGCATCCGGAAGAATTGATCAGCCGACAGATGAGCGTCTGGGATCCCTTGATGCAGAAGGTCGATGCGACCTATGGGGCTAAACTGGAAACCACGTCAGGCGTCATGCCAATTTCACAACCAAAAGAAGCGCTTATGCGTCTTCGAGCGGCAATGGATGGAATGACGGCTTTCGCTTTGACCGGCTTTCATGACCTTGTGACGATCCCTGGTTCCTATGTGATCGCGCTTGCAGCGGTGAACGAATGGGAGTCACTCGATGATCTTTGGCAAGCGGCCCGATTGGACGAGCTTTGGCAGATCGAACAATGGGGCGTGGACGAAGAAGCCGAGGCTTTGGCAGAGCGCAAGCGGGGCGAGTTCTTTCACGCCGCTGCATTTTACCGCGCAGCGCTCTGAAAGCGCCTAGCGCGCGCGCAGGATGTGAATGACGCCAAAGTTCCCCTGCGTCACCCATCGACCTGTGGACGAATCTTGGCCCTTTTGCTTGACGTTAATGGGGAGATTCGGGAAACATCCGGACCACTGTTGGAGTGATCTCCTTCACAATCACCAAGATCCGGGAACTCACCCCGGTGACCCGCCGTTCCAAGGAACGGCAACTCAGGAAGAGGTAAGTATGAAAAACACCGTATTTCTTGGCGCCCTGACGGCCGCCGTCCTCGTGGGCGGTGCCGCATCGGCTGCTACTCTTGACGACGTCAAGGCGCGCGGCAAGCTGAACTGTGGCGTTGCCACGGGTCTCGTCGGCTTTGCTGCTCCGAACGCCAATGGCGAATGGGAAGGCTTCGACGTTTCGGTCTGCCGCGCTGTCGCTGCTGCCGTCCTCGACGATCCGAACGCTGTTGAATTCGTTCCGACCACCGGTAAGACCCGCTTCACGGCTCTGGCCTCTGGCGAAATCGACATGCTGGCCCGGAACACCACCTGGACGTTCTCGCGCGACACCGACCTGAAGTTCGACTTCATCGGCGTGAACTACTACGACGGCCAGGGCTTCATGGCTCCTAAGTCGCTCGGCGTGACCTCGGCAAAAGAGCTGGACGGCGCAACCGTCTGCATCCAGACCGGCACCACGACCGAACTGAACCTCGCCGACTTCTTCCGTGCGAACAACATCAGCTACGAGCCGGTTCCGATCGAAACCAACGCTGAAGCCATCCAGCAGTACACTGCTGAAGCTTGCGACGTTTACACGACGGACGCTTCGGGTCTGGCTGCCAACCGTGCGACCTTCGAGAACCCGGGCGATCACGTGATCCTTCCGGAAATCATCTCGAAAGAGCCGCTCGGCCCGCTTGTCCGCCACGGCGACAACGAGTGGGGCGACATCGTTCGCTGGACGCTGAACGCTCTGATCTCGGCTGAAGAGCTGGGCATCACCTCGGCAAACGTTGCTTCGCTCTCCGAAGCTGCAAACCCGGCCACGCCGGAAATCAACCGTCTTCTGGGCACCGAGGGTAACCTCGGCGAGATGATCGGCCTCGACGCCAACTGGGCCGCTCGTGCGCTGGCAGCTGTAGGCAACTACGGCGAAATCTTCAGCCAGAACATTGGTGAAGAAACCCCGGTCGCTCTGTCGCGTGGTCTGAACGCACAGTGGACCGACGGTGGCCTCCTGTACTCGCCGCCGTTCCGGTAAGGCGTGAACGTCAAGGGCGCGGATGCATTCCGCGCCCTTTTCATTTGTGCGGAAGCACACAAGGGGAGACCGGACCGCGGCAGAGGGAACCCTGCTGAACGATGTCCGGGACAACAGGGGGACCAGACGTCATGACGACACTGACCGACCCACCGCAGGAAGGCTTTCGCCTGTCCATGCTTTTCAACGATACGCGGTATCGTTCACTTACATTCCAAGCCATTGCAGCGATCGTCCTGGCGCTCTCGCTCTTTTACCTTGGCAGTAACCTTATTCAGAACCTCCGTGCGGCAGGTCTGAACATCTCGTTCGATTTCTTCGGCGAGCCTGCTGGTTACGACATCAACCAGAGACTGATCGAGTATGATAGCCAATCGAGCCACGCACGCGCGGCGATCGTTGGCATTCTGAATACGCTTCTCGTCGCTTTTCTGGCCTGCGTGACGGCCACCGTATTCGGCGTCTTCGCCGGTGTCCTGCGCTTGTCGAACAACTGGCTCGTCAGCAAACTGATGGCGGTTTATGTTGAGATCTTTCGGAACATTCCGGTTCTGATCTGGATCATCATCATCTTCACCATCATGACGGCGGTCATGCCCAGCCCCCGCGATTTCCGCGGAGACGACGCAACCTCGTCGATGCTGTTTGACCTGTTCGCCTTCACCAACCGCGGCGTTTATGTGCCCGGACCGATCCTCGAGAACGGTTTCTTCGCATCGACATTCGCGAACTGGCTGTTGGTGCTGGCGGTTCTTGTTGGCTCGTTCTTTGGCGCACGTGCGCTGGGCAATTGGGCGAACAAAACCCAAGAGGCGACCGGCGACCGTCCTACCACGTGGTACTACACGCTGGCGATCTGGTTTGTGCCTGTGATCGTCCTGCTTTTCGCCATGGGCCTGACCTGGGACATCCCGGCGCTCAAGGGCTTCAACTTCGGCGGCGGCATCAAAGTCGGTGGTCCGCTGATCGCACTTTGGTTCGCATTGTCGATCTATACCGGTGCCTTCATCGCTGAAAATGTGCGTGCAGGTATTCAGGCTGTCAGCAAAGGGCAGACCGAAGCGGCAGGGGCCCTGGGCCTTCGTCCGGGACGCATCATGAACCTTGTGGTCCTTCCGCAAGCGCTTCGCGTCATCATCCCGCCACTGATTTCTCAGTATCTGAACATCACGAAGAACTCTTCGTTGGCTATTGCCGTTGGCTATGCCGACATCACGGCGACGCTGGGTGGCATCACGCTGAACCAGACGGGCCGCGCGATTGAATGCGTTCTTCTCCTGATGCTGTTCTACCTGACGATTTCGCTTCTGATCTCGGCTGGCATGAACGTCTACAACAACTCGATCAAACTGAAGGAGCGCTGAGATGTCCGATACACACGCACACTCCGTCGCCTTCGTTCGCGAAACGCAGATCCCACCTTCTCCGCCGCCCGCGGCCGAGACCGGGGTCGTCAAGTGGCTGCGCGAGAACCTGTTCTCGACGCCAGCCAACGCGGCACTGACCATCGTTGCGATTTTTGTGATTTACGTTGTCTTGAAGGCGGTCTTGCCATGGCTCTTCAACGGGGTCTGGAACACAGGCAGCCTTCAGGAATGCCGCGAGGTCCTGCAGGGCGTCACGGGCGGCTGTTTCTCGGTCCTGACAGAGCGTTGGAACCAGCTTCTCTACGGTTTCACTTACCCGACGGACCAGTACTGGCGTCCGAACGTGGCCGTGCTTCTGCTCTTGATTGCAGCAGCGCCGGTCCTGTTCTTCGACTTGCCCAGAAAGCTTCTGATCTTCACCGGCCTCTATCCCTTCATCGCCTATTGGCTGATCTGGGGTGGTTCGATCCTGATCCCGATCGTTGCGCTTCTTGGCTTTGTCGCGGCGTATCTGGTCTTTGATCGCTACGGAAAGCAGAACTTCGCCGCGGGCTTCTTCGGAGGCATTGTTGCAGCCTTCGTCGTCTGGACCTTGGGCGGCTTCATCATCCCGGAATCCGCTTCGGAGAACGCGATGCTGCAGGCGGTTCCAAGCCGCGATCTGGGCGGGTTTATGTTGAACCTGATGCTGGGCGTGACCTGTGTGTCGCTGTCCTTGCCTCTGGGGATTGCCTTGGCCCTGGGACGTCAGTCCCACATGCCGCTGATCAAGATGATCTGCGTGGTCTTCATCGAGTTCGTGCGCGGCGTGCCGCTTATCACGCTTCTCTTTGTGGCGTCGGTGATGCTGGCCTACTTCTTCCCGCCAGATGCAACCGTCGACCTGTTCCTGCGCGTCGTGATCATGATCACTCTGTTCTCCTCGGCCTACATCGCCGAGGTGATCCGGGGTGGTCTGGCCGCGTTGCCGAAGGGACAGTACGAAGCCGCAGACTCGCTCGGCCTCGACTATCCTCAGGCCATGCGTCTGATCATTCTGCCGCAAGCACTGAAGATCTCGATCCCGGGTATCGTGAACATCGCCGTGGGCCTCTTCAAGGACACGACGTTGGTTTCCGTTATCTCGATGTTCGACATCCTCGGTCTGATCCGCGGGCCAATTCTGGCCTCCTCGGATTGGAACGGCGTCTACTGGGAACTGCTGGGCTTCGCAGCGCTGCTGTTCTTCATCGTGTGCTACGGCATTTCTCAATATTCGCAGTGGCTGGAACGCCGTCTTGCGACCGATCACCGCTAAGGGAGGTGTGACCAATGACAATGACTGAGACAACCGAAGCTGATCGCAGCCAAATGTCCGTCTCGGACGAGGTGGCGATTGAAATCCGCGACATGAACAAGTGGTACGGCTCGTTCCACGTTCTGCGCGACATCGACCTGACAGTTTACCGGGGGGAGCGGATCGTGATCTGTGGCCCTTCGGGGTCCGGCAAGTCGACGCTGATCCGCTGCATAAACGCCCTGGAAGAGCATCAGGCCGGCAGCATCAACGTGGATGGCACGCTTCTGTCATCTGACCTGAAGAACATCGACAAGATCCGGTCGGAAGTTGGCATGTGCTTCCAGCACTTCAACCTGTTCCCGCATCTGACGATCCTTGAGAACTGCACCTTGGCGCCGATCTGGGTTCGCAAGACACCCAAGAAGGAAGCCGAGGAAACGGCGATGCACTTCCTTGAGAAGGTGAAGATCCCGGATCAGGCGAACAAGTATCCCGGGCAATTGTCGGGTGGTCAGCAGCAGCGTGTTGCCATTGCACGGTCGCTCTGCATGCGTCCTCGCATCATGTTGTTCGATGAACCGACATCGGCGCTTGACCCCGAGATGATCAAGGAAGTTCTGGATACCATGATCGAGCTCGCGGAAGAGGGCATGACCATGCTATGCGTGACGCACGAGATGGGCTTTGCCCGTCAGGTCGCCAACCGCGTGATCTTTATGGATGCGGGCCAGATCGTGGAACAGAACGAACCCGAAGCGTTCTTCAACAATCCGCAATCGGACCGGACGAAGCTGTTCCTGAGCCAGATCCTGGGTCACTAAACGTAGGGTGCGCCGCGCGCACCATCACGCCATCAGATCGCGCGGGACCGCAAAGTCCCGCGCGATTGCTTTTCCGGGGGTTAGGTCCGCCCAGTCCCCGTCAAATTCAGCCACCAGAGTTGCAGCCGTCGGGTAGTCGAAGAACCTGGGATGTGCGGGCGGATTGCGGGTAATCGCCTCCGCAAAGGCCCCGATGCCCGGGTTGTGGCCCAGCACCAGCACGCAGTCTCCTTTAGCCCCCTGAACGGTCTTCAGGATCGTCGCAGCGCTGGCGTGATACAGCTCGGGCCGGAAGGACA
>CAZMKY010000328.1:0-4900 GCA_964566835.1 uncultured Rhodobacterales bacterium | reverse complement strand
CGGAAGCTGCGCGCGACGGCAAAATCGACCCGATCATTGGAAGGGACGAGGAAATTCGCCGCGCCATGCAGGTGCTCAGCCGTCGGACGAAGAACAACCCGGTTCTGATCGGTGAGCCCGGCGTCGGTAAGACTGCAATCGCCGAAGGCCTTGCGATGCGCATAGTTGATGGTGACGTGCCTGAATCGCTTCGCAATAAGCGCCTTATGGCGTTGGACATGGGCGCGCTGATCGCGGGTGCAAAATACCGCGGTGAATTCGAAGAGCGGTTGAAGGCTGTCTTGTCGGAAGTGACTGCGGCCGCGGGCGAGATCATTCTTTTCATCGACGAGATGCATACACTGGTCGGCGCCGGCAAGACCGATGGCGCCATGGATGCCTCCAACCTGCTGAAGCCGGCTTTGGCCCGAGGTGAGTTGCACTGCGTCGGTGCGACGACTTTGGACGAGTATCGCAAATACGTTGAAAAAGACGCCGCTCTTGCGCGTCGTTTCCAGCCGCTGATGGTCAGCGAGCCGACGGAAACCGACACCGTGTCGATCCTTCGTGGCATCAAGGAGAAGTACGAACTGCACCATGGCGTGCGGATCAGCGACTCTGCCCTTGTCGCGGCGGCCACGCTTTCGAACCGTTATATCACGGACCGTTTTCTGCCAGACAAAGCCATTGACCTTGTCGATGAGGCGGCGTCGCGCCTTCGGATGGAAGTCGATTCCAAGCCGGAGGAGTTGGACGCCCTGGACCGTGAGATTCTGCAAAAGCAGATTGAAGCGGAAGCCCTGAAGAAAGAAGACGATCAGGCTTCGAAAGATCGGCTGGGTAAGCTCGAGAAAGAGCTGTCGGACCTGCAGGAACAGTCGTCAGAGATGACGGCGCGTTGGCAGGCGGAGTGCGACAAGCTGGAATCGGCACGCGACCTGAAAGAGAAGTTGGACCGTGCCCGTGCTGAGTTGGAGCAGGCCAAAAGGGAAGGCAACCTGCAACGCGCGGGTGAGCTGTCCTACGGGGTGATCCCCGATCTGCAGAAGGCGCTTGAAGCGGCCGAGGCGCAGGGCGACGACGTCATGGTCGAAGAGGCCGTGCGTCCAGAACAGATCGCCGAGGTCGTTGAGCGCTGGACGGGCATTCCCACGTCCAAGATGCTGGAGGGAGAGCGCGAAAAGCTTCTGCGCATGGAAGATGAACTGGGTCGCCGAGTCATCGGTCAACGCCCGGCCGTCGTCGCGGTGTCGAACGCTGTCCGCCGGGCCCGGGCCGGTCTGAACGATGAGAACCGCCCCTTGGGGTCGTTTCTGTTCCTTGGGCCGACGGGCGTCGGCAAAACCGAGCTGACCAAGGCGTTGGCGGAGTTTCTGTTCGACGATGAAGCCGCGATGGTGCGCATCGACATGAGCGAGTTCATGGAGAAGCATTCGGTCGCCCGCCTGATCGGCGCGCCTCCGGGCTATGTCGGCTACGATGAAGGCGGCGTCCTGACAGAAGCCGTGCGACGCAGGCCCTACCAGGTCGTGTTGTTCGACGAAGTCGAGAAAGCGCATCCAGATGTCTTCAACGTGCTGCTTCAGGTTCTGGATGATGGTGTGTTGACCGACGGTCAGGGCAACCGGGTCGACTTCAAGCAAACGCTTATCATTCTGACGTCGAACCTTGGATCGGAAGCTTTGAAGGACGGTGTCGAGATGTCCGTGGCGAAAGCGGCCGTGATGGAGCGGGTGCGCGGGCATTTCAAGCCGGAGTTCCTGAACCGCTTGGACGATATGATCGTCTTTGATCGGCTGAGCCGAGACGACATGGATGGCATTGTTGAGATCCAGCTTGGGCATCTGACGCGACGGCTGGCCAAGCGGTCGATCGGTCTGGCCTTGGATGAAGCTGCCAAGTCGTGGCTGGCCGATGAGGGCTATGACCCGGTCTACGGTGCCCGGCCTTTGAAACGTGTCATTCAACGCCACCTTCAGGACCCGTTGGCCGAAATGCTATTGTCCGGCGATATCACAGACGGGACTTCAGTGCCCGTCAGTGCGGGAAGCGACGGTCTGATCGTCGGTGATCGCGTGTCATCCAGTGATCGGACGGCACCGGGCGATGCCGTGGTACACTAAAGAAAACTGGGGGAGGCGCTGCCTCCCCCAGACCCCTACCGGGATATTTCCAGACCTGTGAAACGATCAGCGAAGCGCCGGGAGCCCGATACCCGTCGCCTCGAAGCCACCGTCGGCGGCAAGGCATTGCCCCGTAATGAAGCTTGCCTTGGGGGAGGCGAGGAACACGATGGCTTCCGCGATTTCGCGTTCGCTTCCATAGCGATTCAGCGGCAGCGCGTCGTGATACGCGGCGATGATTTCCGGACTGTGCACTGCCATCGCCAGCTTGGTGCGTACTGGTCCGGGCGCGACCGAGTTCGCGCGAATTCCGAATTCACCCAGTTCAACAGCTTGCTGTTGCGTCAGCGCGATGACCCCCGCTTTCGACGTGCCATAGGCGACCCGCAGGGTGGAGGCGCGAAGTCCAGAAATGGAAGCGATGTTCACGATCGCCCCTTTGCTGGCTTTCAGAAGTGGGGTGGCTGCCTGTGACATCAGAAAGACGCCATCCAGATTAGTCTCCATCACACGACGCCAGCGCGCAAAGTCGGTTTCTTCGATGGGGCCGAAATCGGCAACACCGGCGTTGTTGATCAGCGCATCGATCCGGCCGAGCCGGCTTTCGACTTGCTCAATGATTTGGATGACGTCGACTTCGCGAGAGACATCGAGCGCCAGGGGCAAAACGCCGGGGCGTGCCGTTGCCACGGTTTCAAGTTCGTCGGCATCGCGATCGACCATCGCAACATTCCATCCGTCTTCGATGAACAGATCGGTTGTGGCCAGGCCGATGCCGCGGGCGGCGCCGGTGACAACGGCAATAGGTTGGTCTGACATGGAATGGCTCCGACACTTGTTTGCCGGACGTTGGCAGGGAAACCCCGCCGGGGGAAGACCCCGCCTTCGACTGAGGCGAGGTCTTTGAATTCAAGATTACGGCAGCAGCACGCCGTCGATGACGTGGATGACGCCATTTGAGGCCATGATGTCCGGGGTCACAACGTTGACGCCGTTGACCGTCACGCCGTTGGTGCCGTCTACGGCCAGCGTGCCGCCCTGTGCGGTCGGGATGTTGCCCTTTGCGCCGGCAAGAGACGAGGCTGGGTAGAAGCCAGGAACAACGTGGTAGGTGAGGATGCCGGTCAAGGCGTCCTTGCTTTCAGGCTCCAGAAGGGACGCGACGGTGCCGTCGGGCAGGGCGTCGAAGGCGGCGTTGGTCGGTGCGAATACGGTGAACGGGCCTTCGCCCTTGAGAACGTCGACAAGCTCGGCTGCTGTAACGGCGGTTACGAGCGTGGAGAAGTCATCATTGCTTGCGGCAATGTCAACGATGTCCATGCTGTCGTCCATGGCGCATGCGCCAAGGGCGGTGACGGCACCGATCGCGGCGACGGTTTTCATCAGAGTTCTGCGGTTCATGTGGTGTCCCTCCTTATGGGATAGAAAATGGCGCGGCCCTTTTGAGCCGCGCCGGATGTGCTGGAACCCTTAGGATTCCGGCATGATCACTTTGTCGATGACGTGGATGACGCCGTTGGATGCCTCGACATCGGCAGCAACGACAGTCGCGTCTTCGACCATGACGCCATTGTCGAGGTCGATCATCACGTTCGAGCCTTCGACGGTCGCGGCCGTCATGTCGTCGGTCAGGTCGCCCGACATCACTTTGCCTGGCACGACGTGGTAGGTCAGAATTGCCGTCAGCTGGTCGATGTTTTCAGGCTTGAGCAGTTCTTCCACCGTGCCTTCCGGCAAAGCCGCGAAGGCTTCGTCGGTTGGAGCGAATACGGTGAATGGGCCTTCACCCTGCAGGGTCTCAACAAGGCCTGCGGCTTCGACGGCGGCGATCAGGGTCGCGAAGGATCCTGCCTCTTGCGCGGTTCCGACGATGTCTTTTTTCCTCTCACCCGCGAAGGCTGGCATGGCCAGCACAGAAGCCGCGGCGATGGAAAAAACGGTCTTGCGAAGCATAAAGCTCTCCTAATGTGTTACGGATACCCAGCGCGGTATCAGGACAGTTACGCTCACTCGGTTGGTCTGGATCCTGAAAAAAGCTGGAAAGTTTGTTTGACAGAAAGGGTTTGCGGGCTAAGCCGTCGCTTGATTTGACGGCAAGTCACAAAGATGTGTGGACACGAAATGGTCCGCAGGCGTGCACAGTCTCGTGAGGGGAATTGCGGAACCGGATCGTCTTCCTCACCATTGGTACACCGGAGTGAGGAGAAGGTCGTATGGCAGGTCGGTATCAGAGCAAGCTCAAGTGGTCGGACGTGACACCAAAGTCTGATTATTTGAATCGTCGGCAATTGATGGGGGGCGCTGCCGCCCTGATGGCTGGGTCTATTGCAGGACCGGCGATGGCTTCCCTGGGGGCAAAGAAGACCGCCTATGGCGAAGGTCTTGAGCCCAATAGCTTCGAGGATATCAAGAGCTACAATAATTACTACGAGTTCGGCACGGGCAAAGACGACCCGGCACGGAACGCCGGCAAGATGGTCGTTGATCCTTGGACGGTCAAAATTGACGGCATGGTCGACAAGCCGGGCGACTATTCCTTCGACGACATCATGTCAGGTGTTTCGCTGGAAGAGCGGATCTATCGGTTCCGCTGTGTCGAGGCCTGGTCGATGGTGATTCCGTGGGTTGGTTTCGAACTTGCCGATCTCCTGAAACGCGTTGGTGTTCAACCCGGCGCGAAATACGTGGCTTTCGAAACCGCTGTCTTGCCCGACGTCATGCCGGGCGTTGCATTCCCCGTCCTGGAATGGCCCTACCGCGAAGGTCTTCGCATGGACGAAGCCATGCACCCGCTGACC
>CAZMKY010000327.1:0-8350 GCA_964566835.1 uncultured Rhodobacterales bacterium | reverse complement strand
CGCAGGCCTCGACTACCAGACGGTTTTTGCCGAGGCGAACGACCTTGGCTACCTCGAAGCTGATCCGACGCTGGACGTGGGCGGGATCGACGCGGGCCACAAACTCGCGCTGCTGGCCGCGATTGCTTACGGATCGAAAGTCGATTTCGCCGCACAGCAGATCGAAGGTATCGAACGGATCACGATCGAAGATATCGAGCAGGCTGCCGACATGGGCTACCGCATCAAGCTTCTGGGCGTAGCGCAAGAAACGGGTCGCGGACTTGAGACACGCATGTCGCCATGCCTTGTTCCGGCGTCGTCGCCCTTGGGCCAGCTTGAAGGCGCAACCAACATGGTCGTCCTGGAAGGCGACAGCGTTGGCCAGGTGGTTCTGCGCGGCGCAGGTGCCGGTGAGGGCCCGACTGCCAGCGCCGTAATGTCGGACATCATTGACATTGGCCGCGGCACGCGCCTGTCGACCTTTGGTGTGCCGGCAAGTGAACTGGTCGATGCCAAACCCGCGCAATCGACAGCCCCGGCCCCTTTCTATCTGCGCATGGCCCTTGTGGATCGCCCGGGCGCGCTGGCCCGGATCGCAACCGTCTTGGGGGATGCCGGGATCTCGATCGACCGGATGCGCCAATACGGGCACGAAGACACCTCCGCCCCGGTTCTGATCGTAACGCACAAAACAACACGAACAGCCTTGGACGAAGCCATTGCGGCAATGGACGGGACCGGTGTCCTTGCCTCCCCACCGGTCGCGATCCGCATTGAGGACGTCTAACGGTCTGCGGACCTGTATTCAGAACTTCTTTACAGACCCTGCGATAGTGTCACCGCCTGGTGCCGATTGGGTGTGTAACGAATGGAACATCACAGAGAACGCCGCAGACCGACCCGCAGTGAAGCTTGGCTGACTGCGGGGCAGCATTCGGCCATGATTTCGCTCAGGAATGTCAGCCGACGCGGTCTCGCCGTTGGCAACGCCCCGACGCTGCCTGCTGGCACGCTTTGTCGGATCGAGAAAGGGCCTTTGACGGTCTTCGCCATCGTCAGGTGGCAAAGCAAAGGCGAGATGGGTCTGGAACTCGCACAGCCTCTGAACGACCAAGACGCAGCGCTCTTCGGAATCAAGTCGCGTCACTAGACGCGCGGCCCTTGCACCACATGGCGAAGGCGAATACATGAGGCCGATCTGACGCGAACAAGTTGGCCCGAGGCACCGTTATGGAAAACGTCATTCTCATTGTGCACCTCATTCTGGCGCTCTGCCTGATTGGTGCTGTGCTGCTCCAGCGCTCTGAGGGTGGCGGCATGGGGCTTGGCGGTGGCGGCGGCGGCGGTGCCGGTGGCCTGGTTTCAGCACGCGGCGCCTCAACGGCTTTGGGCAAGATGACCTGGGGCTTCGCAATTGCCTTCATCGCAACGTCGATCACACTGACCATTCTGGCAGCACAGAATTCCGGCAGCGGTTCAGTTCTCGACACGCTTGGCATCCAGTCCAGCGGCGGCAGCGCTGAATTGCCAACCGGTGAATCGCTTCTTCCGCCGGGCCCGGTCACGGACGAAGAAACCGTCCCGCGCGCGGACTAATCCGTTCGTCTCAAACACGGCTGAGACCCTCCACAGCAATGTGGGCGGTCTCAAACCTTTGGCATTCAGCCAAAATCACAGAAAACCCGCCGGCCTTGCTGGCATACAAGACCTTGGAATTCGCCAAGGCATCACACTAGATGTTGCGGCGGCCGCCCGAATCCCTGTAAGATGAAATCCCGTGGCGGAATGAACTTTGCAGAGGTCAGAGACACCGCCCAGCACGGCAGAGCAGGCAGTCACGGGAGTTCCTGAAGTATGGCACGTTTCGTTTTCATCACGGGTGGTGTGGTGTCATCTTTGGGCAAAGGTCTGGCCTCGGCGGCACTTGGTGCTTTGCTGCAGGCACGTGGCTATTCAGTGCGCCTGCGCAAGCTTGATCCCTACCTCAACGTCGATCCGGGCACGATGAGCCCATTCGAACACGGCGAAGTCTTCGTTACCGATGATGGCGCTGAGACCGACCTCGACCTTGGTCACTATGAACGCTTTACTGGCGTCCACGCGCGCGGCACCGACAGCATCTCGTCTGGGCGCATTTATTCCAACGTGTTGGAGAAAGAACGCCGGGGAGACTACCTCGGGAAAACCATTCAGGTGATTCCGCACGTCACGAACGAGATCAAGGATTTCATCGCGATCGGCGAAGACGAAGTTGATTTCATGCTTTGTGAAATCGGCGGCACGGTCGGCGACATCGAAGGCCTCCCCTTCTTCGAAGCCATTCGCCAATTCGCGCAAGAGAAAGAGCGCGGCCAATGCATCTTCATGCACCTGACCCTTTTGCCCTGGATCGCTGCGAGCGGTGAGTTGAAGACAAAACCGACGCAGCACTCCGTGAAAGAACTCCGCTCGATTGGACTTGCGCCGGACGTCCTGGTCTGTCGCTCGGACAAGCCGATCCCGGAAAAAGAGCGCGAGAAGATCGCCCTCTTCTGTAACGTCCGCAAAGAGGACGTGATCGCGGCCCCGGATCTGAAATCCATCTACGAAGCGCCGTTGGCCTATCACCGCGAAGGTCTGGACCAAGCGGTGCTTGACGCCTTCCGGATCGCCCCGGCCCCAAAGCCGAACCTTGATCGCTGGAACGACGTCTATGACCGTCTCGACAAGGCGGAAGGCGAAGTGCGCGTCGCCATCGTCGGCAAGTACACGCAGCTTGAAGACGCCTACAAATCCATCGCCGAAGCCCTGACGCATGGCGGCATGGCCAACCGCGTGCGCGTGAAGGCCGAATGGATCGATGCCGAGATCTTCGAGAAAGAGGACGTCGCCCCGCACCTCGAAGGCTACCACGCCATCCTCGTTCCGGGCGGCTTCGGTGAACGCGGAACCGAAGGCAAGATCCGGGCCGCGCAATTCGCGCGCGAACGCAAGATCCCGTATTTGGGCATCTGCCTAGGAATGCAGATGGCTGTTATCGAGGCCGCCCGGAATGTTGCCGGTCTGACCAAGGCTGGGTCCGAGGAATTTGACCACGAAGCCGGCAAGAAACGTTTTGAGCCGGTGGTCTACCACCTGAAGGAATGGGTGCAGGGCAACTACGTCGAGAAGCGCAGCGTCGGCGATGACAAAGGCGGCACCATGCGACTTGGCGCCTATACGGCAAACCTGACCGAAGGCTCCAAGGTGGCCAATGTCTACGACACGACGACGATCGAAGAACGTCACCGTCACCGCTATGAGGTCGATGTGAAGTACCGGGACAAACTCGAAGATGCCGGACTTTGCTTCTCTGGCATGTCACCCGATGGTCGCTTGCCGGAGATTGTCGAATGGAAGGACCATCCTTGGTTCATCGGTGTGCAGTTTCACCCGGAACTCAAGTCCAAGCCTTTTGCGCCCCATCCGCTTTTCGCGGATTTCGTGCGCGCCGCTGTGGATGTCAGCCGGCTGGTCTAAGCGCCGCCATCCAACGCGTGGTGGGCTTCTCGAACCACTTGTAAGTCAGCGCGGCGAGGACGGTCATGACGACCAGCGCAGCCGCTACGACGATCCAGCTGCCGCCTTCAGGCAACAGTCCAAACCTGCCATTGGCGAAATGCAGGACGAACACGACCAGCTTGTGCGTCATGTAGAGCGCATAGGACCAAACCCCCAGATGCCAGAGCGGCCGGTTGTTCAGGAGGCGCGGCAAGACGCCTTCGTCTGATGCAGTCGACAGAACAAGCACGGCAAAGATGACTGGCAACCAGCCCTCCCATGCGCCGATGGCCATGATCCAGAACATTCCCAAAACGGACGCAACTTGCGCCACGCTCTTAATCGCGGGCGCCAAGGACGCAGAGCGGTCCCAGAGGTCGTGAACGAGGAAACCTAGAAAGAACCCGCCGAATGCGCGAAGCAGCAAAAGCTTGAACGTCAGGGTTCCCTCGATCCAGAGCCCGCCGATGATTGAAAGATACCAAGCATAAAGGCCAATCAAAGCCGCCAGGATGGCAACACGACCGACGACGGTCCGGCCAAGTAAGACCAGAAGAGGAAACACCAAGTAAGCCGCAAGCTCGCCGCTGATCGACCACGAGACCGTGTTGTAGCTTGGATGAAACGCATCGCTCCAAATCTGGATCATCAGGGCATTGCCAAAAAGGCGGCCGGGATCCAGTGCGTCTGGTCGACTTTGCACCAATTCGATCCCCAAATAGAGGATCATCGTCAAGAGAAAGAGCGGATAGAGCCGCGCAACCCTCTTCCAAAGATATTGCGCGACGCGGGCTGGCCTAGGATCGGCCAGAAAGGCATCACGGTAGACATATGCAATGATAAAGCCGGACAAAACAAAGAAGAGATCCACAAAACCGTGGAAATCCAACAGCATAAGCGCGACGGGCGTCCCACGGACGTTCTCCGGCCAAAACGGGGCCAGATGATAAATTGCCACCCCCAAGGCTGCCAGCCCCCTGAGGGACGTGTGACATAAGATTTCTGGTTTGGCGTCAGACATTTCGGCTTTTGTCGTTGGTTCCTCGGCAATCCGTTGGCCAACCCCTACACCGATGACCTTCCCTGCGCTATCAGCGGGAACTTTCATCACCTGAAGTTGCGGCATTTGTGCCGTGGCCTTCACATGACCGTCCAAGGGCTTTCACAGACCGGACCCGCAGCCTATATCGCCTTCCATGTTTGCAGATTTATTGAAACGTCTCACAGACCCCGAACCGGAACGCCTGCCAGAGCCAGATGCCCGCATTGCGCTGGCGGCGCTTCTTGTGCGGGTCGCACGTTCTGACGGCGACTACTCCGGACCCGAAATTGCCCGCATCGACAAGGTCCTGGCAGCGCGTCACGGACTTTCGCCGTTCGAAGCCACGGCGCTGCGTCGCGAAGCCGAAACGCTTGAAACGGAAGCCCCCGACACGGTGCGGTTCACACGCGCCTTGAAGGACGCAGTGGCTTACGAAGATCGCGCCAGCGTCATGGAAGCGCTTTGGAGCGTCGCACTCGCCGATGGAGAGCGGAACTACGAAGAAGACGCCTTGATGCGGCTTGTGGCGCCCATGCTGGGGATCAACGACCGCGACAGCGCGTTGGCCCGCCAGCGGGTCGAGGGCAAACGGTGATTGCCAACCTCGGGATGTATGATCTGGCGCCGCTCAGTTCGGCATTGGACGATCTCTGGAGCCAAATCAGGACGGCGCTGCTGAAGCTTGGCGTCGATGCACCCGAAGGCTTGAACAGGAAAGAGCCGCTTTGGTCCATCTGGACCGACGCAAACCTTGTCCTGGGTCAGACCTGTGGCCTGCCCTACCGCAAGGATCTCCACGGGCGCTTGCATCTTCTGGGCGCGTTTGACTACGGGCTGTTCGACACGCCGCGCGGCTACTACCACTCGGTTCTGGTCGCGCGCACGCACACCTTGGCACCTCTCACCGGCTATGCAAATGCCCGCCTTGCGGTGAACGGTTTTGACAGTGAATCGGGATGGGCGGCAGCATCGCGCACCGCGGCAGATGCCGGTTTTGCCTTCCGCCAGTTCCTGCACACTGGCGCCCACGTCGAAAGCGTCGCCGCTGTTCGCGAAGGTCGGGCAGACATCGCTGCGGTCGATGCCGTGACGTGGCGCATTTTGCAGCAACAGACCCCGAGCGACGTCGACGGCCTCTCGGTGGTCACCCGGTCACAGCCGACCCCGGGTCTGCCGTTGATCACCGGACTGGCACAGGACCCGGAAAGAGTTCGGTCTGCTGTCATTGAAGGGCTGGACGCGCTTCCCACAAGCGTTCGGGACAGGCTGGGCATCAAAGGGTTCGTTCCAATGACGTCCGATGACTATCTGACTGTCTCGGAACCGGGCCTTCCCTCGCAAGCCAAGACCCGTCCTGCGCCTGAGACGTTGCATTCCCTGACAAATACCGCCTAACTCGCCAAAACACGCTACAGCGAAAGAGACGGCCCCATGGCAGACACGCCCGTTATCGAAATTCGCGATCTGCATAAAAGCTACGGCGCGCTTAAGGTTTTGAAGGGTGTCGACCTCGTCGCGCCGCGCGGGCACGTCGTATCGCTGATCGGATCTTCGGGATCGGGAAAGTCGACACTTCTGCGCTGCGCCAACCTTTTGGAAGACAGCCAGCAAGGTGAAATTCTCTTTGAAGGCGAAAGCGTCATATGGGCCGGGAAGGACGAAAACCGCCGCCCGGCAGACCGTAAGCAAGTCACGCGCATTCGCACCAATCTGTCGATGGTGTTCCAGCAGTTCAATCTCTGGTCGCACCTGACGATCCTTCAAAACGTGATGGAAGCGCCTGTCACCGTGATGAAGCGCGATAAGGCCGAGGTTGAGGAAAAGGCCCGCGCCTATCTGACCAAGGTGGGCATCGGCGACAAGGCCGACGCCTGGCCCGCCGAGTTGTCTGGCGGCCAACAGCAACGCGCTGCCATTGCGCGTGCCTTGGCGATGGAGCCGCGCGCGCTTTTGTTTGATGAACCAACTAGCGCGCTTGATCCGGAACTTGAACAAGAGGTCATCAAGGTCATTAAAGACCTTGCGAAGGAAGGTCGCACGATGGTCATCGTCACCCACGATATGAACCTCGCGCGTGATGTCTCGGACCACGTTATCTTCCTGCATCAGGGCCGTATCGAAGAAGAAGGCCCACCTGCAGATTGCCTAGGAAATCCGAAAACAGAGCGCCTTCGCGGCTTTTTGTCGGCCGGCGAAGGCTGATTGACTGCTGGATCGACAGGCTGACCTTACGTCGCTTGCACCGCGGCGCTTGTTCTCTGTGTCAAATTCGGTAACGTCCGTCTGTCGCGGGACGCTTGGGCGTGCCGCATTACAACCGGGAGAAACCAGATGAAATCCATCTTTCTTGCCGCTGCCATCGCAACCGTCGCCGGTATGGCCTACGCCGATGGACACAGCGTCGTTCGCATGGGCACCGAGGGTGCCTACCCTCCGTGGAACTTCCTGAACGATTCAGGTGAAGTTGACGGCTTTGAACGTGAACTGGGCGACGAGCTTTGCGCGCGCGCCGAACTGACCTGTGAATGGGTCACGAACGAGTGGGATTCGATCATCCCGAACCTCGTCTCGGGCAACTACGACACCATCATCGCCGGCATGTCGATCACCGACGAACGCGATGAGGTCATCGACTTCACGCAGAACTACACGCCGCCCGATCCGTCCGCATACGTCGCGGCCGGTGACGTTGACCTCGAAGGCGGTGTCATTGCGGCTCAGACGGGCACGATCCAGGCAGGTTACATCGCCGAATCCGGCGCAACGCTGATCGAATTCGCGACGCCTGACGAAACGATCGCAGCTGTGAAGAACGGCGAAGCCGATGCCGTTCTCGCGGACAAATCGTTCCTTGCGCCAATCGTCGAGGCAGATGCTGATCTGTCCTTCGTCGGTGACGACGTGCCGCTCGGCGGCGGTGTCGGCATGGGCATCCGCGAGAGCGATGGTGAGCTGAAAGCCAAGTTCGACGCTGCGATCCAGTCCATGAAGGACGACGGCAGCTTGAACGCGCTGATCGCCAAGTGGGAAGTGTCGAGCCAGTTCTAAGGCGGAAACACTTCAGAAATCAGGAAAGGCGGTCCCCCAGGGCCGCCTTTTCTTTGCACTTTCGTCGTGAAGAACTGGTCCGCGACTGATCGTCTAGAAGGTGATAAAGTTACACCAAATCCGGCCTTAAGATTTCTGCTGCCAAAACGGAAATAGCGGCCAACTTTCAATTTCTTCAATTTTGATATACTGTTTTCTTGGGGAAATTTTCGACATGCACTGGCTTTTCAAGCAAAGGTCCCGCGTTGTTGGCATGCTTGCCTCAATCGCGGTCGCACTTCCAAGCATCGTCAACGGTGCTGCCGACTATGTTGTTACCAAAGGAAAACTGAGTGACCGAGACTTCTATCGCCTCGTCGCTTGCGCCGCTCCGCCTGGGGGCGCCTGCCAAAAGAAGTCTCTAAAATGGAGTCCGAAGAAAAGCCGCGCCCTGACGATCCGATTTGTTTCAATTGACGAGGATTTTCCGGCGCGTAGCACGAAGGCGGCACGGGAGGCGTTGAAGAAAGCCGTCACTGAAATCAATGGGGTCGGAGCAGCTGTCGAGCTTGTCCTTATTCAGTCCGGTTCGCCCGATATTTCGGTATCACTTACGACAAAGTCCATTCTGTCAAAACGGCAACCCAGTTCGGTCCAAGATCTGTTTGAACTTGGCGGTGCCGGTGCGATGGCCGAGATATTTTGGCGCGAAGGAAGTTCCTACATCTCAAAGGCGCGGGTCACACTCACGGACGCCATCAGACCAAGGGCAATGAATTC
>CAZMKY010000326.1:0-10629 GCA_964566835.1 uncultured Rhodobacterales bacterium | reverse complement strand
TGATGCGCGCATGGTGGAACACCGCTTCCTGAAGCGGCTGGTGTGCCATCAATGCGGTGAGACCAAGCCGATGCCGGAGGCCTGCCCTTCGTGCGAGGTCGTGGGCAAGCTGGCGCCCGTCGGGCCGGGCGTGGAGCGTTTGGGCGAAGAAGTGGCGGAGCTGTTTCCGGAGGCGCGGGTGTCTGTCCTGTCGTCTGATCTATTCGGATCTGCACGCGCCCTGAAGGCCGAGATCGAAGCGATCGCGGCGGGGGCGGCGGATATCATCATAGGCACGCAATTGGTCGCGAAGGGGCACAACTTCCCTCTGCTGACGCTGGTTGGTGTCATTGATGCCGATCTTGGTTTGCAAGGGTCGGACCTGCGCGCGGCAGAGCGCACGTTTCAGCTGATGCGGCAGGTGGCGGGCCGGGCAGGCCGTGCCGAGAAGCCCGGCACGGCCCTGATGCAGACATGGCAGCCCGAGCATCCCGTGATCCGCGCCATCCTGTCAGGCGACGAAGAAACGTTCTGGACAGCAGAGGCAGCAGAGCGGCGTGCGGCTGGCGTGCCGCCCTACGGCCGAATGGCTGGCGTCGTTTTATCGAGCCCGAACGTTCAAGAGGTCTTCGATATTGGCCGCGCTTTGGCCGAACGGCAGGGGCCGCTTCGCAAAATCGGCGCTGAAGTCTACGGGCCAGCCGCCGCGCCCATCGCGCGCATCCGCGGACGACACCGGGTCCGCTTGCTGGTGAAAGCCGACAAATCAGCGCCGTTGCAGCCCGCCCTCGCCGAATGGGTGCGCCAGATCCGCCTGCCCACCAACCTGCGCCTGTCGATCGACATCGACCCGCAGAGTTTCTACTGATGTCCGCCCGTCGAATGTGATCTGAGGCCGGCCTGCCACCGTAAGTTGATCAAGGTGCCCCAAGGAGGAGGCGTCTTAACGATTTCAACTGTCTTTGGGGGCAAAGAAAGAAATGTCGAATATTGTAAACACGGTCGTCGAATTAAGCGGCGCGCCGGGAACGACGGATACCAATGGCACAGACTTCGATCTGCTGCGCGAGGCCGTGCTGGCCGCTGGTCTGGATGGCGCGCTGAGCGATCCGGCGGCGGCGCTGACCGTCTTTGCACCGAACGACAACGCATTCATCGGCCTGGCACAGACGCTTGGCTATGGTGACGCCGATGAAGGTGGGGCGCTGGGTTATATTCTGGACGCGCTGACGTTGCTGGGCGGCGGTGATCCTATCCCGCTTTTGCAGCAGGTACTGACCTATCATGTGACGGCTGCCGGTGCGCTGACGCTTGCAGACGTCGCAGGCCTTGGCGATGGCGCAGAAATCCCGACGCTTCAGGGTGGCACGCTGACACTGGATCTGACGGCGCCGGGCCTTATCGACGCTGACGATGGCCTGCCCAATCCGAACCTCATCGGTTTTGACGTCGATGGCGGGAACGGCATCATCCATGTCCTTGATGGCGTACTGATCCCGCTGTCCGTAACTGGCATTCTGAGTCAGCCTGACACCGACTTCAAAATTGGTGGCGACGGCGACGACTATTACTTCGTTGGTGCGGGCAATGACTTTGTCGATGGCAACGGCGGCAATGACATCATCTGGTCGGGCAGCGGCGACGACGTGTCGATCGGTGGCGCAGGCAACGACGTCATCGGCGGCGGCAGCGGCAACGACATCCTGCTGGGTGAAGATGGCCGCGACTACATTTACGGCGGCAGCGGCAATGACGTCATCAATGGTGGTGCAGGCCGTGACATCATGTGGAGCGGGCGCGGTGAGGACACTTTTGTCTTTGAGAACGGCAGCGGTCGCGATCTGGTCTTCTGGTTCTCGGATGGTAACGACATGATCGATCTTTCCGGCTACGCGGGGATCGAGAGCTTCGACGATGTCGAGGTCAGCCAAGGCTTCTTCGGCACCCGTCTGACCTTTGAAGGTGACGACACCGTGTTCCTGTTTGGCACGCGTGCGTCTGCGATTGACGAAGATGATTTCATCTTTGCCGGCGACGCGATCGCATAAGGCGTAGGCGCAGTTTGATGGAAGGGCGGTGCCGATGGGTGCCGCCCTTTTCCATTGAGATCAGAAAGCTGGCGCGGGCCCCGGAAAAGGCGTAGAGCCTTGCCTCATGCGGATCGTAAAGCTTGAAGATGCGCGCCAGTTTTCGATCTGGCGTCGTCCCACCACCTTGTTGTTCCTGATGGCAGCCGCCATGCCCTTGGCGTTTGCCACGTGGTCGGCACTTCTGAACAATTTCGTCATTGAACGGGCGTCGTTCACGGGTGTTGAGATCGGGTGGCTGCACACTGTCCGCGAGATTCCGGGCTTCTTCGCCGTGGCTGTCATCGCGCTTCTTCTTGTGATGCGCGAACAGGTCTTGGGCCTTGTGTCGTTGATCATGCTTGGGGCTGCGACGGCGGTGACGGCGTGGTTCCCGAGTTTTGGCGGTATCCTGATCGTCACTTTCATCTCGTCCATCGGGTTTCACTACTTCGAGACAGTGAACCAGTCCTTGCAGTTGCAATGGATCGCCAAGGAGAAGGCGCCGCAGGTGCTGGGCTGGATCGTCGCCATCGGCTCTGGCGCATCGCTGGTTTCTTACGGCGCGCTGGTGGCGACGTGGGATTTGCTGGGGCTGAGCTATAATACGGTCTACCTGATCTCGGGCGGAGCCTGCGCCGCGATCGCGATCTATTGCATGGTCGCCTTTCCACAGTTTGAAGCACCGGACCCGCAGCGCAAGGAAATCGTGCTGCGCCGCCGCTATTGGCTGTACTACGCGCTGCAATTCATGTCGGGCGCACGGCGGCAGATCTTTATCGTCTTCGCGGCCTTCATGATGGTCGAACGCTTTGGCTTCGAAGTGCATGAAGTGACGGCGCTTCTCTTGATCAACTTCGTGGCCAACATGATCTTCGCCCCTTTGATGGGGCGGGCTGTCGGCCACTTTGGCGAACGAAATGCCTTGGCCTTTGAGTATATCGGTCTGATCCTCGTCTTCCTGGCCTATGGCGGGATCTACTATTTCGGTTGGGGCGTGGTTCTGGCCGCGGTGCTTTACGTTCTGGACCATCTTTTCTTCGCGCTTGCCTTCGCGCTGAAAACCTATTTCCAGAAGATCGCCGATCCTGCCGATATAGCGCCGACGGCAGCGGTCGCTTTCACCATCAACCACATCGCCGCGGTCTTCCTGCCGGCGCTGTTGGGCTATCTCTGGGTGGTGGCGCCGGGTGCTGTTTTCGGTGCCGCAGCTGCCATGGCGGGTGTTTCTCTGGCCCTCGCACTGATGATTCCGCGACATCCGGAACCCGGTCGAGAGACCATATTTTCAAGGCGTTTGGCCGCCCCAGCAGAGTAGTACGGTCTCACTTTTTCACCGAAACCGGTTTTTCTTGTTGCCGAAACCGGTTTCGGAGATGAGCTTTGATTCTCATGGGGGAGAGACGCGATATCACTGGCACTGACGGACGGCCCGGAATGGGGCGGGTCACGATCAGCCAAGTGGCGGCCGAGACAGGGCTGGCCAAGGGGACGGTTTCGCGTGCTCTCAACGACTATCCGGATATTTCGCACGGGACAAAGCAGCGGGTGCGGGCCGCTGCGCGCGCGCTTGGGTATACGCCGATGGCGCATGCGCAGGCGATCCGGACAGGGCGGGTGCGTGCGGTCGGGCTGATCCTTCAGATGGAGCAGCACGACGCGCAGCGCCCGTTCCTTGCAGACTTCTTGCGCGGTATCAGCGTGGCCGCCAGTGCTGAGGGATGGACGCTGACCGTGGCGACGGCGGCCAGTCAGGACGAGGGGCTTCAAACCTATCGACGCCTGATTGCGGACCGAAAGGCGGATGGCTTCATCCTGCCTAGAACGCTGTGGGTCGATCCGCGGGCCGAACTTCTGAGAGCCGCCGACGTGCCCTTTGTCATGTACGGGCGGACACGCGACGACAATGGCTGCGCGTGGTTCGACATCCGCGGTGAAGAAGCCGTGCGTCAGGCGGTTCTGCGGTTGGCAGATCTGGGTCACACCCGCATTGCCTATCTGGGCGGCGACCCGATCTACACCTTTGCCGTTTTGCGGATGCAGGCCTTCCGCGATGCGATGGCCGAAGCTGGATTGAAGGTCGAGGAGGACCTGATCCAGGACGGGCTGCGCGACATCGCTTCGGGTGAGATCGCGGGCGCTTCGCTTTTGGACGGGGAGGCGCGCCCGACCGCGATTGTGGGCGCGACAGATGTGCTGGCCGTTGGTGCGGCGCTTGCCGCGCGGGCACGTGGCCTTGCACTTGGGCGTGACGTTTCGATCATCGGCTATGACGGCTCGCCCGAGGGCGAGATGCTGGACCCCAAGCTGACAACTTATGTCGTCGATCAGGCCGCGGCCGGTCGACGTCTGACCGAACTTCTGATCGCGCGGATCCGGGGCGACGCTCCGCATGGTTTGCGTGAAACCGCAGAAGCCAAACTTCGTATCGGCGGAACGGATGGTCCGCCGAACGAACAGACTCAAACCCTAGGGAGGACAAACACATGAGTCTTATTGGAACCCGTGCACGGCTGATCGCCGGCACAGCACTGGCCGCGCTGATCGCGGCCCCGGCCATGGCCGATATCCGGTTCTGGACCACGGAAGAACAGCCAGAGCGTCTGGCCAAGCAGCAGCAGATGGCCGCCGCTTTCGAAGCCGAGACCGGCATCGGTGTGGAAGTCATTCCGGTTAGCGAAAGCGACCTTGGCACGCGTGCCACCGCCGCTTTTGCTGCCGGCGATCTGCCGGACGTGATCTATCACACGCTGCAATACGCCCTGCCTTGGGTCGAAGCCGGCATTCTGGACACGGATGCGGCAACGGAAGTCATCGAATCCCTGGGCAAGGACACCTTCGCGTCGGGCGCGCTTGAGTTCGCATCGACCGAAGACGGCTATGCATCGGTTCCTGTCGACGGTTGGACGCAGATGCTGGTCTATCGCAAGGACCTCTTCGATGCCGCTGGCCTCGAAGCCCCGACGTCTTATGCCAACGTGCTGGCTGCCGTTGAGGCGCTGCACAATCCGCCAGAGATGTTTGGCTTTGTCGCACCGACCAAGGTTGACGAGAACTTCATGAGCCAGGTTCTGGAGCATGTGTTCTTGGCCAACGGCGCATCGCCGGTCGATGGCGACGGCTTCTCGGGCTTTGACGAAGCCAAGACGACGGAAGTGCTGGAGTTCTACAAGGGCATCGTCGATGCATCGCCTCCGGGTGAGCTGTACTGGGATCAGTCGCGCACGCTTTACTTCTCGGGCAACGCCGCCATGATCATCTGGTCGCCGTTCATCCTTGACGAGCTGGCAGGCCTCCGCGACAGCGCTCCGCCGACCATCAACGACGACCCGACCAGCGGTGAGCTGGCGTCGAAGACCGGTATCGTGACCAACTTTGCTGGCCCGTCGAACCCTGACGGCGCAGCATGGGCCGACATTCGTTACTTCGGCATCACGGCTGACGCCGACATCGACGAAGCACAGCAGTTCGTGCAGTTCTCGATGTCCGATGGCTACACCGACACGCTTTCCATCGCACCTGAAGGCAAATTCCCGGTGCGTCGCGGCACTGCGGAAGACCCGGAAGCCTTCACCAAGGCTTGGGCCACGCTGCCGGTTGGCGTTGATCGCAAGGCACCGCTTGGCGACCTCTATGCCGCGTCCATGATCGACGAGATCGTCGGTGGTCTAGACGTCGCACAGCGTTGGGGCATTGCCGAAGGCCAGCTGGCCTTGGCCTCCAAGATCATCAACAGCCAGGCGATCAACCGCATCGTCCGTCAGTACACCGATGGCGAAATTGACGCCTCGGCCGCTGTGGCTGCGATGAACGAGGAATTGGGCGCGCTCGACTAAGCGCTCCTCCCGGGGTGGGCGCCAAAGCGCGCCCGCCCGACACCCATTTCTTTTCTTCGATATCACCGGGGAGACATCCGCGATGACCGATGCCGTGCCACCACGCGGGCAAGGTCCGCTTGCCAAACGCGAAGCGCGACTGGCCTGGGGCCTACTTCTGCCAACGATTACGATCGTTTCCGCTGTCGTGATTGTCCCACTGCTGGCCATTTTCTGGATCAGCTTTAAACCCATCGGCCTGGCCGATCTTCGACCGCCGACGCCCGTCGTACGGGAAGCCTTGCGGGGCAGCGGCGAAGAGATGCGCATCCAATACAGGTTCCGCAACTCCAGCCAAGAGCAGGAGATCCGCGATGTGACCATGACGGATGTCCTGCCCGCCAACGTCGCAATCAAAGGCACATTGCCGGAGGTCTGCGAACTGGACGGGGCGGCCTTGACCTGCCGTCTGGGCCTTCTGGAGCCCGGTGCACGCGGTGAGATCGAATTGCCGGTCAGTGTGACAGGCGACGAAGACGCGGCCGAAGAGGCGGTTGAGGGCAGTGATCCGGTCGTCACGGGGACCTCGAACAACATCCTTACCAATTTCGAATTCAGCTTTGAGAACTTCGCCCGCGTCTTTGATGGCGACGAGTTCTGGGGCGTCCTTGGTGTGACCTTGTTCTACACGGTCTTCGGCACCATCGGGGCGCTTTTGGTGGGCCTCTTTGCTGCGATGCTTCTGGACAAGTCGTTCAAGGGGCAGGGAATCCTGAGGGGGCTTTACCTCTTTCCTTACGTGGCTCCGGTCATTGCGGTGGCCTTCACCTGGGTCATCCTGTTTGACCCCTTCTCGGGCAGTGCGAACGCGCTTTTGATCCGGATGGGTGTTGCGGAGCAATCCATCAACTTCTTCGGGGACCGCCCGCTGGCGTTGATCATGGTGACCGTGTTCGAGATCTGGCGCTACTTCCCGTTGTCATTCCTGTTCATCCTGGCCCGGATGCAGTCGATTGACACCGACATGTATGAAGCCGCCGATATGGATGGTGCGAGCCCGTTCCAGAAGTTCTGGTTCCTCTCGCTGCCGCAGCTTCTGGGCATCCTCTCGGTCTTGTTCCTGCTGCGCTTCATTTGGACCTTCAACAAGTTCGACGACATCTTCCTGCTGACGGGTGGCAACGCCGGAACGCGAACGCTGACGGTGAATGTCTATGAACAAGCCTTCGCGGTCTCGAACATCGGGGCAGGCGCGGCCGTGGCCGTGGTCATCTTCGGATGCCTTCTTCTGTTCTCGGTCTTCTTCTTCAAGTTCATCAGCCGGGAGGAAGGACTGTGAGCATGTTGAATCTGTCTTTCCTCACGGCGCGCTTTCCGGCGCTTTCCGAAACGAAATCTGGCCAGTTGAAAGGAGCATCCAATGACTGATGCATCTGATCCGCGCGGCGGCTGGGCGAAGCCCGTCCAGTTTGGCTACATCACGGCACCGGTGATCGGGTTCCTCTGGACGTTCGTCGTTGCAACCACCGTGGCCATCGCCGTGTCCTTCCTTTCGGGCGGTTCGCTGAAGCCTTCGCTTCTGTCATCGCTGGTCTTCGGGGCGGCGTTGGGTGGTCTGGCGCTTTACACGACGCCGATGGTTGTCTTGGCCGCGGCCGTCATCGTCTCGGGCGGTGCAATGGCGATCGGGATCGGTCCGGTCCTGATCGGAGAGGCGCCAGCCTGGGCCAGTGTTGTGGCCGTACTGGGCCTTGGACTTGGGGCCGGCTACGGCATGGTCCGCATGGCCGAAGGCCTGGTGCCGGGTCCTTTGACCCGGCATGAATTCGAGGCTTCGGTCATCCGCTTCCTGACAGGCTTTGGCTATATCTTCTTCACCGCGATTGTCGCCATTCCGTTCTATGTGATGGTGATGACCAGCCTGAAGAACCAGCAGCAGCTGGTGCAGAATCCGCTGGATTTCTCGCTTGATCTGTCAAAGGGCTGGGGGCTTTTCGACAGCTATATCGAACTGATGACCCAGTTCAATTTCGGAGCCTATCTCTGGACGAGCTTCTACATCTCGGTTCTGACGGTCTTTCTGACCTTGGCGTTTTCGATCCCGGGTGCCTATGCGGTGGCGCGCCTGCGTTTCCGCGGACGGGCGGCCTTTTCGCGGTCGATCCTCCTGATCTACATGGTGCCCATGATCGTTTTGGCGCTGCCGATCTATATTGCCTATTCGGTGATCGGCCTCAGAAACTCGATCTTCGGCATCGTCATGATCTACCCGGTGACGACGATCCCGGTCGCGCTTTACATGCTGCAGGGCTACTTCCGGGGCTTGCCTGCGGAGGTTGAAGAAGCTGGTCTGATGGACGGCCTGTCGCGGTTGCAGGTGATCTGGAAGATCACTTTGCCACTGAGCTTGCCGGCCTTGGCCAGCGTGTCGCTCTACGTCTTCATGATCGCGTGGAACGAATTCCTGCTGGCCTTCATGTTGCTGGACGACCCGTCGAAGTTCACGCTGACGCGCGGTATTGCCAGCCTCAACTCCTCTGAGATTCCAAGACAGCATCTCATGGCGGGATCGGTCATCGCGACCGTGCCCATCATGGCGATCTTCCTTGGGCTTGAACGCTTCATGACAAAAGGCCTGACGGCCGGGTCGGTGAAAGGATGACCATGACCGACGAACAACTCGATGCCGAGGCGCGGCGCATCCTGACCGCCAATGACCAGGGCGGGTACACGGTGCCAACGCATGGCCTCTATCCGTTCCAGTGGAACTGGGACTCGGCCTTTGCCGCATGGGGGTTTTCCACCTTCGACGGCAACCGTGCGTGGGACGAGCTCGATACGCTCTTTTCCGGGCAATGGGACACCGGGATGGTCCCGCATATCATCTTCCACAAGGACGATGACGGCTATTTCCCGGGACATGATGTCTGGGGCGCCGGGCAGACCCCTCCTACCTCGGGCATTTCGCAGCCGCCCGTTGCCGCGACTCTCGCGCGGGCCATTCACGACCGCGTCGGTGGCACGGAACGGCTTGCCGCGCTTTATCCGAAGATGCTGGCCTGGCATCGTTGGTGGCGCGACAGCCGATGCGGTGACGGACCTGCGGTCATCACGCATCCTTGGGAATCGGGCCGGGACAACAGCCCGGAATGGGATCCGGGGATGCGCGGTGTCGATCCGACCGGCGTCGGCGAATACACGCGACGCGACACCGGCCATGTCGACGCCTCAATGCGGCCGGGCAAGGACGACTACGACCGCTACATCAAGATCGTGCAATATGGACGTTCCGTGGGCTGGGATCAGGCCAAGATCGTGGCCGACGGCCCGTTCCTGATGGCTGACCCCGCGATCACGCTGATCCTGATCCGGGCGAACCGCGATCTGGCGGCCGTGGCTGAAATCCTTGGCGAAGACCCGGCGGAGCCTTTGGCATGGGCGGCCGATCTGGAGGCGGCCTTGCCGCAAATCTGGAATGCAGAGCTTTCGGCCTATGCCGCCAAGGACATGCGGACGGGCGTCTTTGCTAATGCGATATCGTCTGGCGCCGCGCTGGGTTGGCTGGCCGGCGTCAAGAACGACCAGATGGACGACAAGCTGATCGGCATGTGGGACCGTGTTCGCTACGGCATTCCGTCGAACGACCCGGCCTCTTGCAGCTTCGATGCACGCCGCTACTGGCGGGGGCCGACCTGGCCGGTCGTCAATGCGCTGATCGCTTTCGGTCTGCGCGATGCCGGACGGCTTGAGGACGAAGCTCGACTTCGACGCGAGACGGCGGAGCTGATCCGACAGGGCGGCTTTTTTGAATATTTTGATCCGACGGACGGGACTGCCTGTGGAGGCAATCATTTCACCTGGACGGCGGCAATCTGGCTGGCATGGGCCAGCCCCAATGCGGAGACGGCATGATGGGTGCGATCCAGCTTAACAAGATCGAGAAATGGTACGGTGATCTTCAGGTCATCAAGGGTGTGGATCTGGATATCAAGGATGGCGAATTCGTCGTCTTTGTCGGGCCTTCGGGCTGCGGGAAGTCAACGCTTTTGCGGATGATCGGCGGTCTTGAAGAGATCAGCCGCGGTGCGCTGGTCATCGACGACCGCGATGTCACGGCCGACCCGCCGTCCAAACGCGGGCTGAGCATGGTGTTCCAGTCTTACGCGCTTTATCCGCACATGTCCGTGCGCGACAACATGGGCTTCTCGCTGAAGACCGCGGGCGCACCAAAGGCGGAAATTGACGAGAAAGTCGGCGAAGCCGCGCGCATTCTGAAGCTGAACGACTACCTTGACCGTCGCCCGAAGGCGCTGTCCGGGGGGCAACGCCAGCGTGTGGCCATCGGCCGCTCGATTGTTCGCGATCCCACGGCGTTCCTTTTCGACGAGCCCTTGTCGAACCTCGATGCCGCGCTGCGTGTGGAGATGCGCTACGAGATCTCGAAGCTTCACAAGGCGCTGAAGCGGACGATGATCTATGTCACGCATGACCAGGTCGAAGCTATGACGCTTGCGGACCGGATCGTGGTGCTGGAGTTCGGAAAGATCGCGCAGGTCGGAACGCCAAAAGAGCTTTATGAGCGTCCAGCGAACCTGTTTGTCGCCAAGTTCATCGGATCGCCATCCATGAACATCCTGCCCTGCACGACCGACGGCGGACAGTTTTCGCTTCCGGGCGGGGGCGGTGGCGCGTATCACGGCGATCGTCCGGCGCATCATATGGGCGTACGACCCGAAGAGCTGGCCATTGTCGGCGCCGGGGAAGGTGTC
>CAZMKY010000325.1:0-7680 GCA_964566835.1 uncultured Rhodobacterales bacterium | reverse complement strand
CCCGCAAACGCGCGCGCAAATCACGGCAAGCGAAGGGGCATTGTCATGGTACCAATCAGAGCTTCGAGGAGCACAAGACTTCTCGTACCTGGACGATGACTGGGGATTGTCCTCCGAAGAGCGAGAGGTTGCACAGGGCCTTGCTATGCCCAACCAACCCCGGGCCGCTTCGTAGTGCAGACGACACAGAAAGACGACTTTTCGAGGTGCCGATATTTGAAAAGTGGCCCCCGAGGGCAGTAGCTCCAATCCCATCACAGGCACCCCTCGTCGGTCTCCCTTCAACCAAATTGGGGTTTCCGCAGGCGCGAGCCCCCGTCAAGGGATACCAGTTGGCCTAAGGTTTGATCTAAGGTAGCACCTATAGCTCCTCAGAGAGTCACTGGGGGCCAAAGTGGTGCCCGGGGGCGGAATCGAACCACCGACACGAGGATTTTCAATCCACTGCTCTACCCCTGAGCTACCCGGGCACGGGGACCGAGGGCGGTTTGCCTCGGACGGGTCGATGGCGTTCTATCCTTGGCTTTTGGGGGTGTCCATAGGGACAATCCCAAAAAATTCAGTGAGATGTCTCAGAGGGTGGAACTGGCGGTTGATCAGGGTCGTCATCGTCGATGGGAACCCGGTAAGACCCGCTGAGCCATTTGCCCAAATCAAGGTCCGCGCACCGCTTTGAACAGAACGGCCGGTAACGCTCAACCGGCTCTTTTTCACAGATTGGACAGGCCATCAGAAGTCCCCCAGGGCCGGGCGTTCGCGTTTCCTTTGCAGCTCCATCAGGCCCAGCGCGCTCCATCCGACGATGGTCGTCTCGATCGGATCCGCCTTCAGTGCCGTGCGCAGTACACTTTCCAAAGGCTTGCGCTCTTTCTTGTTGAACGGCGCAAGATCCACAACGATCTGACCGCCCAAGCCTCGCAGTCTCAGTTGGCGCGGCAATTCCTTCAAGGCGGCCATGTTCGCTTTCAGCCCTGCAGCAGGTGACGTGTCGCCGCCTGTGTCGACATCGACGGCAACGAGGGCGCGCGTTGCCTCAACCGACATGGCTCCTCCGGAACTCAGGCGCACGGCAGGGGCGCGGAGATCTTCCAGAGCGTCCCAGACCCCGTGATCTTCGAACGCGCGCGCGCCGTCGTCCATCAGATCCGGTTGCGGCCAATCGCGCCAAGCGAGGTCGGCTGGACTGGGTGCCTCCAGCAATAGCGATGGCTCACCTTCATTGGTTTCGGCAGAGATGCCAGCCAGCACGGGCAAGACGGACTCCAGATCATCGAGCATGGCATCGACGCGTTCGGCGGCCGCAGATCTGAGGATCAGGCCGGTGCCGTTGGGCAGGTCGATGTCTGCCGTGGCCTCGCGCAACGCGAGACGCACCTCGTCATCACGGATATCGCGCGAGATATTGACGCCCGGCGCACCCGGCGTTCCGATGACATACCGCGACTTGATCAACACGCGCGGCGTGGCCGGGGCAGCCTTGTGCCCTTCGGCCTTGGAAACGACCTGAACGATCAACCCCTGCCCTGGTCTGAGGCCCTTGGCCTGACGCAGGAACAGCGGTCCATCGGGCGTGTCGAGAATTGCGCCACCCTGCCCTTTCATCGGACGGCCCACTTTCGCACGGTAAATCGCACCGGGCATCGGGCCGGTGTCTTCCGGTGCAACCAGCAGATCCTGCAGGCGGCCATCTTCCATCAGCGCCGCGGCTTCGCGCCCTGCGATTTGACCAAGTGCAATCACGCGCCCTTTCATGACCTGCCTCCACTCACATCGATGCCCACCGACTTCAGAAGCGTGGCCGTTTCAGCGACAGGCAGCCCCATAACGCCCGTGTAAGAGCCTTGTATCCAGGGAATGAATGCCCCAGCCGGCCCCTGGATCGCGTAGGCACCCGCCTTTCCGTCCCAATCACCGGTCGCGAGGTATCCGTTCAATTCCTCATCGGACAACCGCTTCATCTTCACTGCCGTCACCACATCCCGAACGCGGGTTCCGGCAGGCGACTTCACGGCGACGGATGTGATGACGCTATGACGGCGCCCAGACAGCTTCAGCAGAAACAGCGCGGCTTCTTTTTCGTCAGCCGGTTTGCCAAGGATCCGACGGCCCAGCGCGACCGTCGTGTCCGCCGCCAAAAGGACTTCATCATCCTTAATCTCAATGGCTGCCGCTTTTTCGACGGCCATGCGGTGACAATAGGGGCGCGGCAGTTCGTCCGGCAAAGGGGTTTCGTCAATGTCGGGGGATGCAATGCGATCAGGCGTCAACCCAAGGGTCAAAAGCAGCTCGCGGCGACGCGGGCTGCCAGATCCCAAAACGAGTTTGGGTCGTGTCACTTGAAGCGGTAGTTGATCCGGCCCTTGGTCAGATCATACGGCGTCATTTCAACCTGAACCTTGTCGCCAGCCAAAACCCTGATCCGGTTCTTGCGCATCTTGCCTGCCGTGTGCGCGATGATCTCATGGCCGTTCTCGAGTTCGACCCTGAATGTCGCATTTGGCAGGAGTTCTTTCACGACACCGGGGAATTCGAGAAGTTCTTCCTTGGCCATGGTCTCTCCAGTTTTGCAATCCGGCTTAGTCCGGACGGCGCTTAAATGAGGGCAGAAGGCCAATAATTCAACCCGAAACTCTGCGTCAGAGCGACAAGTGCCTGCTTTGTGACTTGCACGCGCCGCACGGTGTCAGCTTGTTCGCGCCCAGAATTGCAATTCTTTTTCCGTTTCCTGCGCTTCGCCAACATCCTGCCAGTTGAACCGGGCGATGACACCATCCAGTGGCTCATATCCGCGCCCCCTCCAAAATGGCTCCAAGCTCCGGGCTCCTTGGGGGCGCAGCAGATGGGATTGCGGACGCAGAACAGCGCAGAATGCTGTCGTGCCAAATCCTTGGGCTTTCGCTGCCTCTTCCCGGTGATCAAAAAAGCGATGTCCTATCCCCTGCCCGCGATAATCCGGCAAGAGAACGCTCTCCGCCAAATAATAGACCCGTTCGAGGCTCATGGGATGGCCTTTGAACGCCTCGGCGAAATCCGCCTTGTGACCAGAGAGCGCCGAAGCCGTTGCAGCACCAATCATCTTGCCTTTGTCAAAGGCGCCGACCACCACGGCGGTCGGGTCAGCAAGGTAAGGTTTTAGGTACTCACGCTCATAGGCGAACGATCCATCGTAAAGGTATGGCCAATCGCGAAAAACGGTCATGCGAAGCGCCGCGAAATCATTCAACCATGGCTCGATCTCCTTGCCACGGAGAGCTTTGATTTCGACGCTCATTGTAGCTCCGAAGGTTCACCAAAGCGCTGTATGATTTTGTCCCTGATCTGGTCGCGCGCTTGGCGATAGCTGGCAAGCCTGTCTTCACGACTTTCCCCCAGACCCGTTGGGTCAAGGATGGGCCAGTATTCGATCTCCAAATGGACATAGCGCGTCAGCTCAAGCGCACGCCGCTGGGAGGCAGGGGAAAGCGCAACGATCAGGTCAAATCCGCCCAAGTCATCGCCCCATTCCTCCATTTCGTCAAAGCTGCGCGATCTGTGGCGGGACAGCTCGACCCCAAGTTCTTCGCATACGGCGATCGAGAATCCGTCGATCTCAAGATCGCTCTTCACGCCGGCGGACTGCACATAGGTCTGCATGCCGTAGAATTTCTTCATCATGCCTTCCGCCATCGGCGAGCGCACAGCATTGTGGTCGCAGCAAAAGAGGACGGATTGGGGCAGATCGCTCAAGCGTTTCAGCCTCCGAAGTGCAAAACGCAGATCAGCGTGAACAGCCGCCGCGCCGTGTCGATGTCCAACTCGGCCTTGCCATCAAGCCGCTCTTGCAGAACCCGCGCACCTTCGTTGTGGATGCCGCGCCGGGCCATGTCGATCGCTTCGATCTGGCTTGGTGGCAGCGTTTTAACGGCGTCGAAGTAACTTTCGCAGATCTGGAAATAGTCCTTCACCACTTGCCGGAACGGACCAAGGGACAGGTGAAATTCCGCCGCCGGGTCGCCGGCTTCGGACGTCAGATCAAAGACCAGTCGTCGTTCCCGGATGGCCAAGGCAAGCTTGAAGGGGCCCTCAGCGGTCTGGCGGCCTTCGCGTGGTGGCAGCGAAAAGCTGTTGTCCTCCAAGAGGTCGAACACGGCAACCTTGCGCTCTTGTTCAATCTCTGGCGTGGGCGGCGGCAGCGCGCTGTCGTCGATCTGAATGTCTACGATACGTGTCATGGCACTTGGCTAGCCGAAGCCGCCTACGGGCGAAAGCCCCCTGTCGTCGCAGGCTCAGTCCCGGTTCAAACGTTCAAGCCGCGCCGTCACCGACAGCCCATGCGCCTCAAGGCTTTCACTGGCAGCCAGAACTTCCGCCGCGGGCCCGATGGCTTTCAACGCTGCCGGGTTCATCTTCGCGATCGTCGTCCGCTTCATGAAATCCAGAACTGAGAGCCCGGAGGAAAACCGGGCAGAACGCGCCGTCGGCAATACATGATTTGGACCACCGACGTAGTCGCCAATGGCCTCTGGCGTCCACTTGCCCAGAAACATTGCCCCGGCGTGGCGGATATTGGCTGCCAGAACGTCAGGATCTGCCACGCAAAGCTCCAGATGTTCGGGCGCGATGTCATCGGCCAAGGCCGCGGCCTCACCCAAATTCTGAGCAACAATAATCGCGCCATTGTCGCGCCAGCTTGCGCCAGCGATGTCTCGGCGGGCCAAGCTCTCCAGCCGCAAATCTACGGCACGCGCAACCTCTTCGCCCATCATGGCGTCGGTTGTGATCAGAATGGATTGCGCGCTTTCGTCGTGCTCTGCTTGGCTCAACAGATCGAGGGCCAGCCAGTCAGGCTCGTTGTCCGCGTCCGCAATGACGAGGATTTCGGACGGGCCAGCAATCATATCGATCCCGACTTTGCCAAAAACACGCCGCTTGGCTGCGGCGACGAAGGCATTGCCAGGCCCTGTGATCTTGTCGACCGGCTGGATCGTTTCCGTGCCATAGGCCAAAGCCGCAACGGCCTGAGCGCCGCCGATCCGGTAAATCGTCTCAACGCCGCTCAAACGAGCGGCAAGCAGAACAAGCGGGTTCAGGACGCCGTCAGGCGAAGGCACGCACATAGAGATGCGTCCGACACCGGCGACTTTGGCCGGGATTGCGTTCATCAGAACGGATGACGGATAGGACGCCAAACCGCCCGGCACATAGAGACCCGCGGCATCCACAGCGCCCCAGCGCCACCCCAGTGTCGCGCCTTGTTCATCCGTCCAGGTCTCATCGCGCGGCACTTGCCGCTCGTGATAGGCGCGAATGCGGTCTGCCGCCTGTTCCAGCGCGGCAGCCTCTGCGGGCGGGACACATTCGATGGCAGCGTCGATCTCAGCTTCCGAGACCTGCAAGGTCTCGGGCGTAAGCTGCAAGCGATCAAACCGCTGCGTCAATTCAATCACGGCCGCATCTCCGCGCGCGCGCACATCCGCGATGATTTCAGCCACCGCCGCATCAACGTCCGGGGAATCTTCGCGCTTCATGTTCAGAAGCTCGGCAAAGCGTTCTTCGAAGTCCGCGTCAGTCGTGGTGAGAAACATTGGCATGGGCGACCTAATACTTTGACCGGGCCAAGCGCTCAAGCGTCAAGCGCTTGGGGCTTCTGGGGGCTCTTTCAATCCGGATGGGATGGAGCTTGGCCGGACGGAGCAGCATAAGGCCGCGTCACGTCACGCAGGACTACATCCAGCGCCTCGACATCCAACCGGATGGCACCATCACCGGCGAGTGTGAGCAGAACAACCCCCGTCCCATCCTCTCCGGGCTCAAACGAGAGCGCCAACAGAGACAGAACAGAGCCCTTTTCGGACCTGTCGACACCATCGCTGGACACTTTGCGGACATCGCCCACCACCAGAACGCTTTGCACGCGTTCTGGCGCAGGCAGACGATCTTCCCAGCGATAGCGGTTCAGAAGAATTGCAAATCGACGGGCCTTGGTGTCCCAGCGCATTTCGCCCACTGGAAACACGGCATCCTGCGACAAGGCCGACAAGACCTGAAGATCGTCGGCATCCAACGCCTGTAGCCGTAGCGGGCGCGGAGTTGCGTCCTCGAAGCGCGCGTCACTCATGCGTCAGGCACCCGCTCGATGGTCGCACCACAGGCCGACAGCTTCTCTTCCACACGCTCGTAACCTCGGTCGAGGTGGTATACCCGGCTAACCCGCGTCTCCCCTTCAGCGGCAAGGCCTGCGAGGATCAAAGAGACGGACGCACGCAGGTCCGTCGCCATGACCTGAGCGCCGCGCAGCGCGTCCACACCTGTCACGACAGCCGTTCCACCTTTCACTTCGATTTGTGCGCCCATGCGCGCAAGCTCCGGCGCGTGCATAAAGCGGTTCTCGAAGATGGTTTCTTCCAGATGGCTAACTCCATCGGCCATACACAACATGGCCATCATCTGCGCCTGCAAATCCGTCGGAAAGCCCGGAAAAGGCTCGGTCGTGACGTCGACGGCGCGGATGCCGTTGGTTCGACTGACTTTCAGGCCGCCTTCGGTTTCTTCAATCGACGCTCCCGCTTCTTCCAGCTTGTCGCAAAACGCCGAGAGGAGGCTGCGCTTGCCGCCAAGCAACTCAAGCGATCCACCAGTCAGCATCGGCGCGATCATGTAGGTTCCAAGTTCAATCCGGTCGGTGACAACGCGATGTGTCGCGCCGTCCAGCGAAGATACCCCTTCCACCGTGATCGTCGACGTCCCTGCACCTTCGATTTTGGCACCCATCGCGATCAATAGCTCGGCCAGATCAACGATTTCCGGCTCGCGCGCCGCATTCTCGATCACAGTCGTGCCCTTGGCCAGCGTCGCCGCCAGGAGAATGTTTTCGGTTGCTCCAACGGATACGAAGGGGAACGTCACGGTTCCCCCTTTTAGGCCGCCGGGGGCTTCGGCAAAAACGTAGCCGTCCCGAAGCTCCAGCGAGGCGCCCATCGCCTCCAACCCCTTGAGGTGCAAATCCACAGGTCGCGCACCGATCGCGCAACCGCCCGGCAAAGACACTTCTGCCCTGCCAAAGCGGGCCAGAAGTGGGCCAAGCACCAGAATGGATGCGCGCATTTTGCGGACGATGTCATAGTCGGCCTTGAGGTTCGTGATGTCATGGGACGACAGCACCAGCACTTTGCCATCTTGCAGGCTTTCCACCTCTGCACCAAAGGACTCGAGCAGCAATCCCATCGTCTTAATGTCCGACAAGCGCGGTGCGTTGGTCAGCGTCAGCGGGCCATCCGTCAGAAGCGTGGCGGGCATCAGCGTCAGGCACGCGTTCTTCGCACCAGCAATGGGGATCTGGCCGTGCAATTCGGCACCGCCTTTGACGAGAATGGAATCCATTTCTTACTCTGCCTCTTTCGTCTCAGTGCCCTTGCGAAGACGCGCCTGCGCCTTACGTCGCTGCAAGTTCGCCTTGAGCGCCGCCTTCAATTTGTCTTCGCGCGATGCAGCCTTTGCGGTCGCATCGGAGCCTGATGATTTCTTGGTCATGCGACTTACCTAGCGCGGTCCGAGAAAACCGTCCAGAATGCGCTTGCGTGAGACCGCGTCCTACAGTATCCCGCCGCCCATCGCGAGCGCGATTTGCTGCCGTAGCTCAGGGGTAGAGCACTCCCTTGGTAAGGGAGAGGTCGAGAGTTCAAATCTCTCCGGCAGCACCAT
>CAZMKY010000324.1:0-3323 GCA_964566835.1 uncultured Rhodobacterales bacterium | reverse complement strand
ATCAAAACGGTCCTTATCCCGGAAGAGAACGAAAAGGATCTGAGCGAGATGCCGGACAACGTCAAAGACGGGCTGGAGATCATTCCTGTGACCCATGTGCGCGAAGTGCTGGAGCACGCGCTTGTGCGTCAGCCTGAAGCGATCGAATGGGACGAAGCTGCGGAAGAGGCAGCGGCCGCACAGCGGGCGCAGTCTGGATCCGGCGAAGGTCCATCAGCGGTCGCGCACTAAGCGTGGCCAGCAGACACCCGGAAAAGAGAAAAGGCGCGACTTTCGTCGCGCCTTTTTTTGTTCGCTATGCTCGAAGCGATTAGTCGCTCGAAGCAACCGCCGCGATCACTGCCAGAAGCAGCAGCGGGATAACGATGCCGCCCGAGGAGCCCGTGGCTTCTTCAACCATGACTTCCGGCATGATTTCTTCTTCCATGACCGGCTCGGACATGCCACCGGCGAAAGCGGAGGTGGCGGTCAGGCCAGCTGCGGCCAGAGCAATAACCATTTTACGCATTTTGGCGTTCCTTTTTAACTTGTGCCAACCGCGAAATTATCCGCGGCTGTGTCTTCGTCAACGCCTATCAACTGTCCCACGCAGGATTTTTTTGTCAATGGACGCAAGAGAGTAACACTATGTAGCACGATAAGTTTCATTTCGATGTGAAGTTTTTTGACGACACCACCGTCTTGCAACGCAGAAGACCTCTGGGTAAGAGGCTGAGAGCGGGTGATTAGCTCAGTGGTAGAGCGCTTCGTTCACATCGAAGATGTCGGGGGTTCAAATCCCTCATCACCCACCATTCCCGTCAAAATCGCTCGGTATATCAGCGCCATAGTGGATGCCGTTCATGCGCCAATTGCGGAGTCCATTTCGACGTCATTGCTTGCTGGCCAAAGAGGATGGGCTGGGGGACTGATGTTAGAAAAGCGGACCACGCCAGAACTCACGGGCGGTCTGATGACGTGGGTCTTCAGATAGGCCTATGTCTTTTGACAAGTGTGGGTTCCTTTGCAGATCCAGTCGCGTCGGATGGCGGAACGGGTCCAGAATGTTCACAGCTGTGCGGCAAAGCGAGATCAGTCTCATTTCTTGGTCCTTGATTCGAGGTGAATATGCCCTCATCCTCCCACCTCAAGTTCACTTGAGGTAAAGAGGTTTCTTGTGCCGGTTCCAAATGATCTGAGTGTGGGCGAAATGGCCGAGCGGGCGGGCGTTGCCGTCTCAACCCTGCATTTTTATGAAGCCGAGGGGCTGATCGAAAGCTGGCGGACGTCGGCCAATCATCGTCGCTACGATCGGCGTGAACTAAGGCGTGTGTCCATCATCAGAATTGCCCAAGCGCTTGGCATCCCCTTGGCGGAGGTTAAAGAGGTGCTGGATCGCTTGCCACGCAACCGAGCCGTTCGAAAAGACGATTGGAGCAAGGCGGCGCAGCCTTGGCAGAGTGCGCTGACCGAACGCATCGCGCTCTTGGAGAAACTCCGCGATCAACTTGACAGCTGTATCGGCTGTGGTTGCCTGTCTTTGGAGGCCTGTCCGCTATACAATCCAAGCGATACACTGGCCGCCGACGGGCCGGGCGCGCGTCGACTGATTGGCGGGAAAAGTGCAATCGTCACGAAGTGACTTGCACCGTCTTCTGAGGCAAGTTAGACGACGCCTCGGCGGGTGGTTAGCTCAGTTGGTAGAGCGTCTCGTTTACACCGAGGATGTCGGGGGTTCGAGCCCCTCACCACCCACCACTACTCCCTTCGCAAAATTGCACAGATGCTGCGTGCGGGCGCCAGTTTGTTCGCTTTCGCAGGTGAGATAAGTATCCCCAAAGCTAGAACGAGGATACGATATGAGCTGGAACCCTGCACTCGATCCACACTGCCCAACAGGCGACGAAGTTGACGCCATCGAAACCGTCATCGTGCCTCGGGCACGTGATCTTGGTGGTTTTGAGGTGCGTCGCGCCTTGCCTGCACCAAAACGCCAGATGGTTGGGCCCTTTATTTTCTTTGATCAGATGGGACCTGCCGAATTTCTGCCGACCAAAGGCATGGATGTGCGACCGCACCCGCATATCGGATTGGCGACGGTCAGCTACCTTTTCCGGGGTCGCATGCACCACCGCGACAGCCTGGGGACAGATGCCTGGATCGAACCCGGCGCGGTGAACTGGATGGTGGCAGGTCACGGCATAACGCACTCCGAAAGAACAGATGACGCAACGCAGAAGGACCCCATGCCGTTCTTCGGCATCCAAACCTGGGTCGCTTTGCCGAAAGATCACGAAGACCGACCCGCCATGTTTGAACATGCCGCTAAAGAAGCTTTGCCGTTTCTGGAAGGAGAGGGGAAGTCAGTCCGCCTTATCCTGGGCGATGCCTACGGCGAGAAGGCACCGGTCGAGACTGCGTCCGAGATGTTTTATGCCGACGCTGTTTTGGAGGCGGGTGCGTCCATTCCTATGCCTGACAACCACGAAGACCGTGGTGTCTACGTGGTCGACGGCGACGTCACCGTGGCCGGTGAGACCTTCGAGGCCGGACGCATGATGGTGTTCCGACCGGGCGACCGGATTTCTTTGAAGGCCGGGCCACGCGGTGCACGTGTGATGCTTTTGGGTGGCGAAACTCTGGAGGGGCCGCGCTACATCTGGTGGAACTTCGTGGCCTCGTCGAAAGAGCGTATCGAAGAAGCCAAGGAGGCGTGGCGACAGGAAGATTGGCAGAACGGACGCTTCCAGCTTCCCACCGGAGACACTGAGGAGTTCATTCCCTTGCCGAAACGCTGATGTCTAGTTGCGGCGTGCCACGACAAAGCTGGATGGGACGCTGGGCGGATAGAGGCCGGTTTGGACAATCTCAAATCCGGCCGCTGCGATCTTCTCTTCCAGTTCCTGAACGTCGAGAAATGCCACCCATGGGGCCTTGTTGAAGACCCGCATGGCCGCGATCACCGGCTTCAAGTACCACCGATTTGCAAGACAGGGCGTTTTGGAAATGAAAAGGCCGCCCGGTTCCAGCTTGTCGCGGATCTCGGCCAAGGCTGCGTCAAGGTTTGGCAGAAGGTGCAAAAGATTGAAGGCGAGCACGCGGGTCCAGCGCGTACCGTTCTTCTCCATCTCTCGCGTTGTCTTGAAGGACAGGCCGGGGATGGAGGCTTCCCACGCCTTGTCTTTGGCGATCTCGATCATCGTGTCAGAGATATCGGTCGCGACGTAGTGCTTAACCGATGGCGCCAGTCGCAACGCGGTTGAGCCCGTGCCGCAACCGAGTTCAAGTGCCCGGTCGGTGGGGTTCAGGTGAGCCAGCACCTGAACAAGAGTTTCTTCATATGC
>CAZMKY010000323.1:0-6241 GCA_964566835.1 uncultured Rhodobacterales bacterium | reverse complement strand
TCATGCCTTCTGTGCTGTCCTTGCTTTCGTAAGCAATCAAACCCGCGTCCGCCGTGCCATAACACTGGCGGCAGAGAATGCCGCGGTCAGAATAGTCTTGGCGAAGTTGCGGGAAGAGGGGTCCGGCTGAAACGGCGGCGGTTTGGATGCGGGACAGATCGAACCCCATCTCTGCGCCCTTGTCGAGAATGGCCATCAAGTAGTCCGGCGTACCCGCGTAAGCAGTGGCGCCGATCTGCGCGGCAATCTCAGCCTGTTGCGCGGTGTGGCCCGGACCGGCCGGAAAGACCGAGGCGCCGACGGCCAAGGCGGCACTGTCGAACATCATGCCTGCGGGAGTGAAGTGATAAGAAAACGTGTTCTGCACAACGTCGTCAGCGCCAAGCCCGATCGCCCTAAGGAAGCGGCCAAAGCGCCACCAATCCGGTCCGCGCCCCCCCGGTTCGTAGATCGGGCCGGGCGATTGAAAGATGTGGCCGACATTCTGCACCGGGATCTGTCCGAACGGCGGCGTTTCGTTTTGCGCCTCGCACAGCTCGCCTTTGCGAAGGACCGGCAAGGTGCCAAGTGCGTCGAGGCTTGCCAGCTTTCGCGCATCGGGCAGAAGCGCGTTCAACTTCGAAAGTTGGCTGGCCTGCCGCGCATCGGATGACCGGAGTTCGTCCCTTTGAAGGCTCATCAGCTCAACCACCGCTTTCTGCGCCGATAGGACCGGACATCGCGGAAGCTTTTCCGGCCGTCCTCGGCGAAACCAAGATAAAATTCTTTGACGTCAGGGTTTTCTCTCAACTCGTCGGCTGGGCCGTCCATCACCACACGGCCGCTTTCAAGGATGTAGCCATAATGCGCAAAGCGCAGCGCGACGTTGGTGTTCTGTTCGGCAAGAAGAAAGCTGACGCGTTCTTTCTCGTTCAGGTCTTTGACAATGCCAAAGATCTCTTCGACCAGCTGTGGGGCCAGTCCCATGGACGGCTCATCCAGCAAAATCGTCTCCGGCCGGCTCATTAAGGCGCGTCCGATTGCGCACATCTGTTGCTCACCACCGGAGGTATATCCGGCTTGGCTTTTGCGACGCTCTTTCAGACGCGGGAAGTATGTATAGACCATCTCTAGGTCAGCTGCGACGGCGCCAGCGCCATCGGACCGTGTATAGGCCCCTGTCATCAGGTTTTCCTCAACGGTCAAATGCTCAAAGCAGTGACGACCTTCCATGACCTGAACGACACCTCGGGTCACCAGATCCGAGGGCGTCAGTTTTTGCACCCGTTCACCCCGGTAATGGATGGAGCCCTTGGTGACTTCGCCACGCTCCGAGTGCAGAAGGTTCGAGATCGCCTTCAGCGTCGTGGTCTTGCCAGCGCCATTGCCGCCGAGAAGGGCTGTGATGCCACCGTCCTGAACCTTGAGGCTGACGCCCTTCAGAACGAGGATCACATGATTGTAGATCACCTCGATATTGTTCACTTCCAGAAGTGGCGTTTCTGTTCGTCCGGCATCCAGCATCGGGATCTCCAAGATTTGGGTGAGGCGGCGACGCATGCCGCCGCCTCGGCAAGCTGACTTAGCAGCCTGGTTCGATGTTGTTTTCAGTGGCGAAGGCCATGCTGTCTTCCTTGACGAGCGCGTCGATGACGCCTGCGTCAGACGACAGGTAGTCGGTCAGCGGGTTCCATGAACCGGCCGATGCATCCCACTGCTGAACGATGCCCTGGCCAGAGCCGCCGTGGTTCTCGCAAGAAACCGAGAAGACAGGACCGATATTCGGTGCACCCCAGCCTTCCATGGTGGCTTCAGTGATCTCCAGGGCTTCCATTGCGTCGCGCATCATCGACGGGGTGATGTCGGACACGCCCGTCATTTCCTGCGCCTTTGCGATGGCTTCAGCGGCCAGCATGGCGGCATACATGCCACGGACATAGAGCACCGTGCCGATGTTGGAGCCGTCACCTGCCGCTTTGCCTGCGCCGGCAACTTTCTCACGGATCTCATCCAGCACCGGGTAGTCGACCACGCGGTTCATGTTCAGCGACTTATAGCCGTTGGCCGCGTCGCCAGCCGGCGTCACGTCATGTTCCGCACCAGCCCACCAATTGCCGATGAAGTTTTCCATCGGGAAGCGGATGTTGGCGGCCTCCTGAATGGCGACCTGGTTCATGACGCCCCAGCCCCACATCATGACGTAGTCAGGACGCTCGCGGCGGATCTGAAGCCACTGCGACTTCTGTTCCTGACCCGGGTGGTCAACAGCGATTGGCAGGAATTCGAAGCCATGCTTTTCCGAGAGCTGTTCCAGCGTGCGGATCGGCTCCTTGCCGTAGGCGGAGTTGTGATAGACCAGTGCCAGTTTCTTGCCGTCCAGCGATCCACCGTTTTCGTCCAGCAGGTGATTGACGATCACGCTGGCAGCTGCCCAGTAGTTGGTCGGGTAGTTGAAGACGTTGCGGAAGACTTCGCCGTTGGCGGCAGACGTCCGGCCATAGCCCATCGTGTGGATCGGGATACCGTCAGCCGTCGCTTTGGGGATCAACTGGTAAGTAATGCCGGTCGACAGCGGCTGATAGACCAATGCGCCTTCACCTTTGGTCGACTCGTAGCATTCAACGCCTTTCTCGGTGTTGTAGCCGGTTTCACATTCGACGATGCGGATGGCTTCACCGCCGATGCCGCCGTCTCGCTCGTTCAGAAGCGTGAAATAGTCCTGATAGCCGTCCGAGAAGGGGATGCCACCAGCGGCGTAAGGGCCGGTCCGGTAGCTGAGGTCGGGGATGACCAGATCCGCCATCGCAGGTCCTGCGACCATCATGGCCACAGCGCTTGCTGTCAGTAGTTTCTTCATGTTCTTCCTCCCTTAGAAAGTGTTTCCGGGTTTTTCCCGGTCGTTGGATGCCAGCCCCGTCAATGCGGGAATGGCCAAAGTCTGAGTTTCTCTTTCGTCAAAAGCCAAAGGCGTGCCAGCCCGTGTGGCTCTACGATCAGGAACATCACGATCAATGCCCCCACGATGACGAATTCGAGGTGCGCGGCAAGGGACGTGTCCCAGCCAAGCCCACCCACGAGTATGTTCTTCAGGAGCACCGGCAGCAGCACCATGAACGCGGCGCCCGCGAAACTTCCGAAGATCGAGCCCAATCCACCGATGATGATCATGAAGAGGACAAGGAACGATTTCTGGATACCAAAGGCTTCCCCGACTTCGACGGCGCCCAGATAGACCGAGAAGAAAAGCGCGCCCGCGATGCCAACGAAGAAGCCCGAGATGGCAAAAGCGCTGAGCTTGGTGGTCAGGGGATTCACGCCGATGATTTCGGCAGCGATGTCCATGTCGCGGATCGCCATCCATTGCCGGCCCACAGACCCGCGCGTCAGATTGCGAGCGAGCCACGCGCAAAGGACAACGAAGACGAGGCAGAAGAGGTACTTCGCCCAGGCCTCGGTATTTGGTCCGGTGACAAGGACGCCCAGCACGTCACGCTCGGGCGCGTTGATCTGACCGGAGGCCGAGTAGTTGTAGAACCAGCCGACGCGGTTGAAGAGCCAGACCAGAAAGAACTGCGCGGCAAGTGTGGCGACGGCCAGGTAGAAGCCTTTGATCCGGAGTGATGGCAGGCCGAACAGCGTCACGACACCCGCGGTGATGCCGCCGGAAAGCAGGATGTGGACAATGATGCTGACTTCGGGAAACGCCGTCATCAGCTTGTAGCAGGCATAGGCCCCCGTCGCCATGAAAGCGCCCGTGCCAAGGCTGACCTGACCGCAATAGCCCGTCAGGATGTTCAGCCCGATGGCCGCAATTGCGTAAATCAGGAACGGCAACAAGACAGCGTTGGCCCAGTAGTCATTGATCACGAACGGGATGACCAGAAAGGCCACGGCCATCACGACCCAATAGCGCCAGCGGTCAAAGGCGATCGGGAACGTCTGGCTGTCCGCGACATAGGTCGTCTTGAAGTCACCGGCTTCACGATAGAACATTGTTTTCCTCTCTCACCGGGTTCCAGTTCTTGCCATCCATCCACGGCACGGGGTCGATGTCAGCCGGGTTCACGCCTTCTAGTCCGCCGACGTTGACGCCCCATTCCATGCCCAGTGCTGGACGGCGATGGTGGGTGTAGACACCGCAGCGCGTGCAGAAATGGTGGGTCTCGGTCTTGGGGCCGAATTGGTAGGTGCCAAGCGTCTCGGCCCGGATGACCTCCAGATCACTGTCCTTCACATCCGCCGTCATCGCGCCCCGGCGGCGACAGAAGCTGCAATCGCAGCGCTTGGCCGTGTTGAGGCCATCGACCAACGTCACGCGGAGTTCCACACCACCGCAATGGCAGGTCAGGCGGAGGGGGTCAGACCCGTTCAATGATCTTCTCCCCAAAGAGGCCCTGAGGGCGGAAGACAAGGAACAGAAGGGCCAGCATGTAGGCGAACCAGTTCTCGGTCGCGCCGCCGACCAGTGGGCCGATCAGGAATTCGAACAGTTTCTCGCCAACGCCGATGATCAGCCCCCCAACAATGGCACCGGGGATTGAGGTGAAGCCACCCAGCATGAGGACCGGCAGGGCCTTCAAAGCGATCAAGGAGAGCGAGAACTGCACGCCTGATTTCGCACCCCACATGATCCCGGCGACCAGCGCGACGAAGCCCGCCAGCGACCAGACCAGAACCCAGATGAAGTTGAGCGAGATGCCAACCGACAGCGCGGCCTGATGATCGTCCGCAACGGCCCGCATGGCGCGCCCCTGCTTGGTGTATTGGCTGAACGCGACCAGACCGATGACCAAGACGATCGCGATGGCTGTCGCATAAAGGTCCAGCTGGTCGATGAAGAAGCCAAAGAAGTCTTCGGACCCAAGCGCAGCCGTCATGTCTTCGATCCAGAAGGATCCGCCTTGGGGCAACCCGACATCCAGCTTCTTGATCTCGGACCCCCACATCAGATCGCCCAGACCTTCCAGGAAATAGGCCAGTCCGATCGTCGCCATGAAGAGGATGATGGGTTCCTGCCCGACGAGGTGCTTGAAGATCACGACCTGCACGGCCCACGCCAATGCTACCATCACCACCATTGTCAAAAGGATGCCAAGGAAGGCGGGTACGTGCCATCCAAAGTGGTGGATCTCGGTCCCGAGTATCGCGTTGATCAGGTGGGCGAAGGGCACCTGACCTTCCATGATCCCGACCAGCGTCAGTGCCGCGAATAGCGCCATAACGCCTTGGGCATAGTTGAAGATGCCCGAGGCCTTGTAGATCAGAACAAATCCAAGCGCGACGAGGGCATAGAGCACGCCGGCCATCAGGCCATTCAGAACGACTTCTACACCGTAGAGAAACTGATCAGGCATCGGAGTTTCCTCTCGTCATGGGCGAACGCGCTTCCAGCGCGGTGTCCTCCGCTGTGAAGCGGGTCAGCCCTTTTTTCTGCTCTGCCAGCACGTGCAGGCGCGGCTCTCGCCATTCGTGGCTTTCAAGCCCCGCGACGGCAGTGTCCGGCAGCTCTGTGCGGGACAGCGCTTGGAACGTCATCGTGGCTTCCACGTCCGAGGCCCAAGCGCGGAACCCGTCGAGGGGCGCCGGAGCGGACGTCGTGACGGAACACTGGATCAGCTCGTCGCGGTCGAGCGTCAGCGTCAGATCCCATGCGCCTGACGGATCCGTCCAACGCGATCCGGCGCCTTCCAATCCATCAAGGACGGGCGGCGTGATGTTCGACATCGGGATAAGGCAGCGGTCGTGGAATGCCGTCCAAGCATCGGCGGCTGCCAAAGGTGACGCCATCAAAAAGGTCAAAAGGCAGGTCGTCCTAATCATGGCTGACCCCCAGATAGGCGTCGATGACATCCTGATTGTTCCGAACCTCGTCCGGGGTGCCGTCACCGATCTTCTTGCCGTAGTCCATGACGACCACGCGGTCAGAGAGGTCCATGACCACGCCCATGTCATGCTCGATCAGCGCAATGGTCGTCCCGAATTCGTCGTTCACGTCGAGGATGAAGCGGCTCATGTCCTCTTTCTCTTCGACGTTCATGCCCGCCATGGGCTCATCCAGAAGCAGAAGACGCGGCTCGGCGGCCAGCGCGCGGGCCAGTTCGACGCGCTTCTTGAGGCCATAGGGCAACGAGGCGACCGGCGTCTTGCGGATAGCCTGAATTTCCAGGAAATCGATGATCCGCTCGACCGCTTCGCGATGTTCGACCTCTTCGCGCTCGGCCGCACCTTTCCAGATCAACTGACTGAAAACGCTGGTGTTCAT
>CAZMKY010000322.1:0-8552 GCA_964566835.1 uncultured Rhodobacterales bacterium | reverse complement strand
TGGACCCGTGGCGATAGCCCGACAGCGAACAACAACTCGTTGAACGTTCAGGGCACAAGCACTTATCCCGCAACACAGGTGACCTTTCAGGCTCAGGCTGGCGGGGATGAGAAACTGGAATTCAACGACGGCTTGCCGGACCCGGACACCGAGGTCGTCGTCGACGGCGTAACCTACCAGTTCATTGTTGAATTCACGGGAACCTTGGATTCAAACAACAAGCTGAAAGATGTTAACGGCAATGATCTTCAAGGCGAAGAAATCATGGTCGTCACTCTTGTGGGAAGCGGCCCGCTCGACGGACAGCGGATTTTCTTCCTGACGGACCCAGATGTTCCCATCGATCAAGCGACGATGGATGATTTTCCGAACGGCGCCATCCCGATCAGCAGCTTGGTCGAAGACTGCTTCGTTGCCGGAACGCTTGTCGAAACGCCAAACGGAGCGATGCCGGTTGAACGATTGCAAGCCGGTGACATGGTGACAACCGCCGATGGCCGGGCAGTTCGGCTGACTTGGGTCGGTCACCGCCGGACAGACGCTTCGGCCTTGCGCGCCGATCAGCGGCCTGTTGGTATCTTTCCCAAAGACGGTCGCGCGCAGATCTGGCTTTCCCCTTTGCACAGGATTTTGGTGACCGATCCCATTCTCGATCGTCTATTTGCCGAACCCGCGGCGCTGATCGCTGCGCGGGATATGCCGGATCTGTCCAAGTGGGATGGAAGCGATATCCACTATGTGCATCTTCTGACGGAGGCACATGACCTCGTCTTGGCCAATGGCATCCCGGTCGAAACGCTCTATCCGCCAAGGCTCAGCAAAACGCGTCTGGAAGGGCTTGATCCGCTGGAGATAGAAGAAGTTCAGTACTCGGAACGCTTTGCCGGTCCCAGCCTGACCCGGAAAGAAGCAGCCCTTTGGCGGCGGGAACGTGCCATCCGCACGCGTGTTCCGGCTTAGACCTTTTCGAAACGGGCCGCCTGCTTTTCGCTCCAAAGAACCTGCAGCGTGACACCATCATCCGTGGTCTCTTCCGACTGCACGACCCCTTGATCGTAAAGCCAGGCGCGCTTTTTCCCGTCTGAATGGTTCAGGTTCAGAACGGCCTCTGATTTTTTGTCATCCAGCGCCGCGCTGACAGCTTCGAAAAGGGCGTCCAGGCCACTGCCCTCAATGGCAGAAATCGGGAAAACTGTGTCCAACCGCGCTGCGCGCGTATCGATCACACTCCGCGCCTCGGCATCCAATTGATCCGTCTTGTTCCAGACTTCGAAAAGGGTCGTGCCTTCTCCCACGCCAAGCTCATTCATGATCCGTTCGACATCTTCGGCCTGTTCGTCCGTTTCAGGGTGCGAGATGTCACGAACGTGCAAGATAAGATCTGCCGCCAACACTTCTTCCAAGGTCGCCCGAAACGCGGCAACGAGCTGTGTAGGCAGGTCCGAGATGAACCCAACCGTGTCGGAAAGGATAACATCGCGCCCGTCAGGCAGCGTCACTGCGCGCATGGTCGGATCAAGCGTGGCGAACAGCATGTCCTTGGCAAAGACCTCAGCCCCGGTCATCCGATTGAACAATGTGGATTTGCCCGCGTTCGTGTAGCCCACCAAGGCAACGATCGGGTATGGCACCTTTGCGCGGGCCGATCGATGCAGAGTCCGCGTTTTGACAACCTTGTCGAGTTGCCGCTTGAGCCGCGTCAACTGCTCGTCAATGGCCCGGCGGTCCGCTTCGATCTGCGTTTCACCGGGACCGCCGACGAAGCCCAAACCGCCGCGTTGCCGTTCAAGGTGCGTCCATGCCCGGACGAGACGCGTCCGCTGATAGCTCAGCGCCGCCATCTCGACCTGCAAAACGCCTTCGCGCGTCGCCGCCCTGTCCGAGAAGATCTCCAAGATCAGACCCGTTCGGTCCAGAAGCTTGACCTTCCATTCACGCTCCAGATTGCGCTGCTGGACAGGCGTGACCGGGCCGTCGATCAAGACCAGCTCAATGTCTTCGGCCTTCATTCGTGTCTTTAGTTCTTCGATCTTGCCAGAACCGAACAAAGTGCCGGGATGGGCTTTGGGCAGGCGAACAACCTCTGCCCCAACGACGTCAAGCCCCGGCAACGCATGCGCCAAGGCTTCCGCTTCGCTCAACGCCGAAGCAGCGTCGCGTCCATGTCTCTCAGTCTGAATGTCTGGATGTAGAACAAGCGCCCGGGTATCGCGGGTCTCTGTCGTCTCCAAGACTATTCTTCGCCCTCATAGAGGCTGATCGGTTGCGCCGGCATGATGGTCGAAATGGCGTGCTTGTAGACAAGCTGGCTCTGTCCATCGCGCCGCAAAAGCACGCAGAAATTGTCAAACCAGGTGATCACTCCCTGAAGTTTGACCCCGTTGATGAGAAAGATTGTGACCGGAACTTTTGTCTTTCGGACGTGGTTTAGAAACGCGTCCTGCAAGTTTTGTCTGTCCGAAGCCATTGGTATTATCGCCTTTGTTCTTGTCGTCGTCGGTCAATACCGACGAACGTAGTCTTGCAACCGCACTATTAATCACGGTTTTTTGGAACGCCACCCTTATTTCGGGCAGGACTTGCTCAATATTTGAGCAGCTTAGCGCCAGAACTCTGGGTTCATCAGCGCAATAATGGCCAATGCTTCCAGGCGTCCAACGATCATGGCGATGGACAGGATGGCTTTGGCACCGGCCGGCAAGCTGCCCACCAAGATTGGAGCCTCCCCCGCGACACTCACCAACGGGCCGGTCGTAGACAGCGCGCTAAATGTCAGGATCAGCGACGTCTCGAAGTCGAGACCCATCAACGAAAGCGAAGTCGTCACGATTGCGATCGACATCGCAAACAGCATGAAGAAAATCCAAGCGACATAGGCACCTTGACGTCTGAAGCGCCGTGCAACCTGACCTGCGCCGCCAATGGATGACGGCAGAACCAGCTTCTCCATCTCGCGGGTGCCGTGCTTGTAAAGCGCAAAGACACGCAGAAGCTTCACTCCGCCTGCCGTCGTCGCAACACCACCACCAAACAGGGCCAATCCCATCAACAATAGTCCCGGCGTCTCCAGCCCGGACCAAGCGCGGGCCGCGCCCCAACTGGTGCTTTCCCAGCCTGTCGTTGTCAGAAACGAGGCCACGGTGAACGCCCCACCCCAAAGACCAGAAAGGCCTTCCAGCAAGGTGACTTCGCTGTCATCGTCAAACGCTGCGCCCCAGTGGCGGGCAAACAAGAGCAGCGGCAGGACACAAACGAAAAGCAGACCAAGCCGCAATTCCGGGTCACGCTGCAATGTCCGCCACCCATCCGCCCTTTCGTCGGACGAAAAGGTGACGCGGGACAGGCCAAAGACCAAAAAGCAAAGGATCAGGGCTTCCCCCATGACGCCGGAACTGGACTGGCCAACGCCCCCGACAGGTGAAATCCCAGATGTGGCCATTGTCGACATCGCGTGGCTTGCCGCGACAAGCGGTGTGTCACCCGCCAGCAAAAGAGCTGTCCAAAGGACCACTGTCAGGCCGCCGTAGATCGGCGCGAGATCGACGGTGAAGCGTCTCAGGCGTTCGGCTGGGTTCGCAACGCGGTCGATCTGGCTGGTGCCCACACGCGCGCCCTGCCCGATCTCGGCCGGGGACGAAACTTCGAACCCTCCGAGGTTCAGCGGAGCCAGCAGCGCAATCGCGGTCACCCAGACAAAGAACCCGCCCCCCCAACCGACAAGCGCGCGCCAAAGATGGACACTGTCAGGCAAGCGATCCGGCGGGAACAACGTCATGCCGGTGGTGGTCAAACTCGACACCATCTCGACATAGGCGTTCCAATAGGTCGTCGACGGCACGCTTTCCCAGAACGGCAGTGCCAAGGCCAGAGGCAGCACGGCGAAGAATGACAAAAGCGCGATCAACTGGCCACGGCCCTGCCGACGCACCCGAATGTTGCTGGTCGTGATCCCAAGAATGCCGGAAAGCGTCAGGAACAAAAGCGAGGAGTAGAAGAACGAGCGTGCGGTCTCCAAGTCGCGAACCACATAGGCGTGCACTGCTGGGATCAGCATCGAGAGTGCCGCAATCGTCAAAAGGACGATCACGAAAGGAACATGCTGATAGCGGACCAACATCAGAAGAAGTCGATTGAAACCTGAAAGAGCCGTTCGACCTCTGGAACATCAGCCGACAATGAGAAGACAACGATCACATCGCCTTCATCGATCCGGGTCGCGCCCGTCGGCTTGACGACCTTGTCGCCCTTCATCACGGCCCCCACCAGAACACCTTCCGGGAAGTCGATGTCCCGGATCATCTTGCCGGCAATCGTCGATGTCGACAGGATCTGCGCTTCAATGACCTCGGCCTCGGCATCGCCCAACGAATAGACGCCGCGCACGCGCCCATGCCGGATGTGACGCAGGATTGACGAAACAGTTGTCGAGCGCGGATTGATGTATGCGTCAATGTCCAGCGGCTCCATCAGTGGCAGAAGTGTCGGGTCATTGACCAAGGCGATGGCCATGGGACAACCTGCCTGCTTGGCACGCACACTGGCCAACAAGTTCGTTTTGTCATCATCCGTCACGGCCAGAATGGCGTCTGCGCGGTCAATACCGGCTTCGGCCAAAAGCTCTGAATTCAGACCGTCCCCGTGCAATACGATTGTACGTTCCAAGGCGTCGGCCGCCATTTCCGCGCAGGGCCGGTGACGTTCAATGATCTTGGCCCGAAGACGTTCAGCCCGTCCTTCCAACGCCTTGGCGACGGCCAGGCCGACGTTTCCACCGCCGATGATCACAACGCGTTCTTGCCGGGCCATCGTCTTGCCGAAGATCTCCATGGTCCGGGTGACATCGTCGACATGGGTCATGACATAGATCTGGTCGTCGCTGAAAAGCTGATCCCCGGGCTCCGGTGCAAAAAGCCGGCCTTTGCGACGAATGCCCACAACAATTGCCCGCAACGTCGAGAAAAGGTCCGTCAACTGCCTCAGGGGCGTATCCAGAACCGGGCAGTCTTCGTCCAGTTGGATCCCCAGTAGCTGCGCCCGCCCTTCAAGGAACAGCTCTGTGTCAAACGCCGCAGGCGCCGAAAGTCGCCGCAGGGCCGCTTCGGCCACTTCGCGCTCGGGACTGATCACCACATCGATCGGCATATGATCCCGGCGATAGAGGTCCGAATAGATCGCAGTCAGATAGCTCTGTGATCTCAGGCGCGCGATCTTGCGTGGGATGGCAAAGACCGAATGCGCAACCTGACAGGTGACCATGTTCACCTCGTCCGAATAGGTCGCCGCGATGATCATGTCCGCATCGCGTGCGCCGGCCCGATCAAGAATGTCGGGATAGCTGGCGTGGCCCGTGATCCCTTGCACATCAAGGGTCTCGGTCGCGCGCCGCACCAGTTCAGGCTTGTTGTCGACGACCGTGACGTCGTTGCGTTCGCCAGACAAATGACGGGCGATCTGCCACCCCACCTGACCGGCACCGCAGATGATAACCTTCATGGCCTATCCTTAGTCGCCAAGAACGATGCCTGTCTGGCACGCGCCCTGCCTGCATTCAAGCCAGCCTGAACCTCAGGCGTCCGCGTCCACTTCTTCGCCTACAGTCGCCACACGGGCGCCTGCACGCGTAGATGTGACAACGTTCAACGACTTCAGCTTGCGATGAAGTGCCGACCGCTCCATTCCAACAAACCCAGCTGTGCGGCTAATGTTCCCGCCAAACCGGTTGATCTGTGTCAGCAGATATTCGCGTTCAAACAATTCTCGGGCCTCACGAAGCGGCAAGGTCGCAAGCGAACCGGACAGGATCACGCGGCCTTCGGTGTCGCCCTCAGGTGCATCCTGGCCGGGCAATTCACTGGCCGAAATCGCATCGTCGCCGCCAAGGATCAGGATACGTTCGACAATGTTCTTCAACTGTCGGACGTTGCCCGGCCATTGCATCGTTTGCAGCATCGCGACGGCATCATCCGCCAACTCGCGCAAGGGCAAGCCCTGCGATGTGTTGAATTCCTTGATGAAATGCCGCGCAAGTTCCGGAATGTCCTCCAGGCGCTCTCCCAGGGACGGCACCGGGATCGGCACAACATTCAAGCGGTGATAAAGCTCTTGCCGGAAATTGCCGTCCGCAACTTCCGCCTCAAGGTTCCGCGTCGTCGAAGAGATAACCCGCAGATCCACGCGCACCTTGTCGCCGCCGCCAACGCGCTGGAACTGTTGTTCTGTCAGAACGCGGAGGATCTTGGACTGCGTGCCCGCCGGCATATCGGCGACTTCATCGAAATAGATGACCCCGCCATGCGCCTGCTCAAGCAAGCCTTGCTCCACCCCGCGCCCGGCACTCTCTCGCCCGAAAAGGACGTCTTCCATGCGCTCGGGTTCGATTGACGCTGAATTGACCGTCACGAACGGCCCTTCGGCTCGGTCCGAGTTCGCGTGGATATAGCGCGCGGCAATCTCTTTGCCGGCGCCAGCCGGGCCAGTCAGCATGACGCGCCCGTTCGATTTCGTCACCTTTTCAAGCTGCGATTTCAACGTCCGGAATGCCGGACTTTGCCCGATCATCTCGGCCGTGGTCACGTCCTTCCGACGAAGTGCGAGGTTTTCGCGCCGAAGCCGTGATGTCTCCATCGCGCGGGTTATGACCACCATCAGCTGATCAATATTGAATGGCTTTTCAATGAAGTCGTAAGCCCCCTGCTTGATCGCGGCGACCGCGATCTCGATGTTGCCGTGCCCCGAGATGATGATGATCGGAATGTCCGGGTTGTCTCGTTTGACATGCTTCAGGATGTCGATCCCGTCCATGCGGCTGTCCTTCAGCCAGATATCAAGGATCATCAGGGACGGCGCTTCCTTGTTCAGCTCGGCCATCGCCTCATCCGAGGTGCCCGCCAACCGTGTCGTGAAGCCTTCGTCTTCCAAAATGTCCGAGATCAGCTCCCGGATATCTCTTTCGTCATCTACGATCAGAATATCGCTCATGCTCTTCAATGCTCCCTCATTCTGCGACCTTTAGGTCACCCGCCTGTAATTGTGGTTCTGCTGCCAATGGCAGCGTGAGCTCGACCCGGGCGCCGACGTGGCCCGTGTCATCAAGTGGTTCGGCATCGGCAAGCGTCAGTGTCCCGCCATGCTCTTCCACGATCTTCTTCACGATGGGCAATCCCAGACCGGTGCCCTTTTCGCGCGTCGTTACGTAAGGCTCGAACAAGCGCGCCCGGTCTTCAGGCAATCCGATCCCATTGTCTGAAATGTGCAGGTGCACCGTGTCACTGTCTTGCCAGAGCGCCACCCGGATGGTTGCCACATGCCCATCTGGCCTCGCATTTTCATAAAGTGAGTCAATAGCTTCACCTGCATTCTTCAACAAATTTGTTAAAGCCTGCCCCAGCATCCCGCTGTCGACGTCGACCAAAACGCCATTCTCCGGCAGCACGACATCGAACCTCTTTGTGCTGTCGCTTTCCTGCAAAAGCACGGCATCCCGGATCAGCGGAACAAGATCATGCAGCTTGCGTTCAGGCTCTGGCATCCGCGCAAACTTCGAGAACTCATCGACGATGCGCCGCAGGTCTCCGGTCTGGCGAATGATGACGCTGGTCATCTGCTCCAGCTTATCGGCGTCATCGCCGACGACCTTTGTGAACTTCCGCTTGATGCGCTCCGCCGAAAGCTGGATTGGCGTCAGCGGGTTCTTGATTTCATGGGCAATCCGCCTTGCGACATCGCCCCAAGCTGCCATCCGCTGTGCGGTAACCAAGTCTGTCACGTCCTCGAACGCTATCACGAAACCTTCGCTGCTGCCGTCTTCGGTACGACGTGTGGCGATGCGCACCAACAGGTTGGTGGCCACCTTGTCGCGTATGACCCGGATTTCTTCCTGATCCGTCTCCCGCCCACTCTCCATATGGCGCGCGTAGAGCCCCGCGAACTCCGGCACGGCGACATCCAGCATCAGGTCACGCTCGTGATCTTCGTCCACCGCCAGCAACCGTTCTGCTGCACGGTTTACAAATGTGACGTGACCGTCGGCCGTCACGCCGACAACGCCGGAAGTCACCGATGACAGAACGCTGTCGAACAAGCGACGGCGTCTCTCTGACTGCCGGTTGGTCTCCAAAAGCGTTTCACGTTGTACTTTAAGTTGTTGCGTCATCTGGTTGAAAATACGACCCAACATGGCGATCTCATCGTCGCCCTGTTCTTCCTTGACCCGAACATCCAGATCGCCGGCGCCAACCCGCTGCGCTGCGCCAGCCAATCGACCGACGGGACGAGAAAGGCCTTCCGCCAGCCAGAGACCCAACCAGATGGCCGCCAGGATCAGGATCACAGCGAAAGCGAGGTAGAGAAGCCCGAATTCAAAGACCAGACGCCCCCGCTCAGCTTCCAGCTGCTGATAAAGCTTTGCAGTCTCTGCCGCTTCATCGAGAAGGCCCAAAAGACGCCCGTCGACTTCGCGCGAGACATAGAGATAACGATCAGGAAACGCGGCAAGCTGTATGAGACCACGCAACTCGCCTTGCTGAATATCCTCGATCAGGATCGCGTCGTTG
>CAZMKY010000321.1:0-5652 GCA_964566835.1 uncultured Rhodobacterales bacterium | reverse complement strand
GAACATCCGTGCCTCGATCGCGCACCTCGTCGCCAATGGACGCGAAGCGCTGTTTGACGCAGAACACGTCTTTGACGGCTACAAGTCGAACCCTGAGTTCACCTTGCGCTGTCTCCACGCGGCGCTGGACGCCGGTGCGCGTTGGGTCGTGCTTTGCGATACCAACGGCGGCACGCTGCCGGCCGAGGTTGGGCGCATCACGTCCGAGATCATCGCGGCAGGCATCCCCGGCGACTGTTTGGGCATCCACACCCATGATGACACCGGCAATGCCGTGGCCTCCACGCTTGCGGCGGTCGATGCAGGTGCGCGGCAAATCCAGGGCACCCTGAATGGCCTTGGCGAACGCTGTGGCAACGCAAACCTTGTCACGTTGATCCCGACGCTTCTGCTGAAAGAGCCCTATGCCAGCCGTTTCGAGACCGGCGTCAGCACGGATGGTCTGGCCGACCTGACCCGCATCAGTCGCAGGTTGGACGATATCCTGAACCGGGTGCCCTTGCGCTCGGCGCCTTACGTGGGAGCATCGGCCTTTGCACACAAGGCCGGCCTTCATGCCAGCGCCATCGTCAAGGATCCGACCACCTATGAACACATCGCACCCAGCGCGGTTGGCAATGCCCGTATCGTGCCGATGTCCAATCAGGCCGGACAGTCGAACCTGATCCGACGCCTCTCCGAGATGGGGATAGAGGCCGAGAAGGGCGATCCGCGGCTGGGTCAGATCCTGAACGAGATCAAGGACCGCGAGGCCGAGGGCTATAGTTATGACACCGCGCAAGCGAGCTTTGAGCTGATTGCACGCCGCATCCTCGGGCAGTTGCCGACGTTCTTCGACGTGGAACGCTACAAGGTCGAGGTCGAGCGGCGTCACGATGCAACAGGCCGCGAAGTCACGCATTCCATGGCCGTGGTTGCCGTCAATATCGATGGCGAAACGCTGATGAGTGTCGATGTCAGTCACGACGAAACCGGATCGGACCGTGGTCCGGTCAATGCGCTGTCCAAGGCATTGGCGAAGGATCTGGGACCCTATCAGGGCGCGATTGATGACATGCGACTTGTCGACTTCAAGGTCCGCATCACGCAAGGCGGTACCGAAGCCGTGACGCGCGTCGTCATCGACAGCGAAGACGGGCTGGGGCGACGCTGGTCGACGGTTGGCGTGAGCGCCAATATCGTTGATGCGTCGTTCGAAGCGCTGCTGGACGCCATGCGCTGGAAACTGTTCCGCGACGCAGATGGCGCCCGGAGTGCGGCGGAATGAACTGGGACGCGTTCTTCAAGTTGCATTCCGATCTGCCGCGCGAGGGTCCGGGGCTGCCCGATGATGTGAACTGGGCGGTCAGGCAGGCCGGAACGCCAACCGGGGCCCGGATTCTGGATGCGGGATCCGGTCCGGGTGGTGACATAGAAGCCTTGCTGGGCGCGGTTCCGAACGCCCATGTCACGGCTGTCGACACGCACGCAGATTTCATCGAGACGATTGTCAGCCGTCATGCCGGTGACCGTGTGGATGCGCGCCAAAGTGACATGCTGGAAGTCGTGGGTCCCTTTGATTTCATCTGGTGCGCGGGGGCGATCTACTTCACAGGGATTGCGCCCACCTTGGCGGCCTGGCGGAATGCATTGGCGCCCGGTGGTCACGTTGCGTTTACGGCGCCCTGCTATTTCAGCGAAAGCCCGAGCGCGGGTGCAAAGGCCTTTTGGGGCGAAGAACCGGGGCTGACATTGACCCCGTCAGAGATCGAGGTTGCGGTCGCATCGGCGGGTTTTGACACATTGGCGTCTCGTCCTCTGTCCGATGCCGCTTGGGAGGCGTATTATGCGCCGATGGAGGCGCGCATTGCAGCGCTTCGCCCGACTGCAGACGCGGAATTGCTGGCCGTGCTGGACGAGGGAGAACAAGAAATTTCAGGGTGGCGGGCACACCGAGAGGAGACAGGCTATTGGCTGAGCGTGGTGAAACCGAGGGCGTAGGCATCCCCCCGGCAGAACTGGTCCGAAAATCCGACCCTGACCGATTCAGCGCGGCAATGGCGGGCTCTGAACTGGCCCGGCGCGTTTTGTTTCCGGTTTATGCCTTTAACATTGAAGTGGCGCGCGCGCCGTGGATGTCCAAGGAACCGCTGATCGCGGAGATGCGGCTGACATGGTGGCGCGACGCGTTGGAAGAGATCCAGCAAGGCCTGCCTGTGCGGCGCCACGAAGTGGCAACGCCATTGGCCGAAGTGATCAATGCTGAAGGTGCCGCCATTCTCAGCGATCTGGTCGATGCGCGTCGTTGGGATATCGGGACCGAACCTCATGTCACGGTGAAGATGCTGATCGAGTATCTGGACCGGACAGCCGGCAATCTGATGTGGGCCGGGGCGCGCATGCTGGGCGCGGATGCCGAGGCCGAGGATGACGTGCGCGATCTGGCGCGCGGGATTGGGCTTGTCCGCTATCTGGCCGCCGTCCCCACGCTCGAAGCTCGTGGCAAACGTCCTTTGCCGCTTGGCACCAATGTTGCCAACCTCGCCGAAGCCGTTCTCGACGATATGCCAGAGATGCCGATCAAGGACATCCTGCCACGCCCCGCCCGTGCCGCGCTTTACGAGGCGACGGGCGCAAAGCAGGCGTTGGCCGAAGTGGTGCGTAGCCCGAAGAAGGTCGAACGCGGGCAAGTTGCGCTGCCGACACTCAGACGGCGGGCGGGTTTGATCAAGCGTTCATTCGGGTTCTAGGCGCTTCAGACCGCGCCGCGTGTCCGGCGGTTTTGCAACGCAAGCCAGATCAGTGCACCACCGGCCAGCGCGAGGAATGGCGCCATCGCGTAGTTCACGGCGGACCAGCCTTCAACCGGCGAGCCACCAGCGCAATTCAAAAGCCCGCCGGACGAAAGCGACGCAATCGTCACGCAGCCAAAGACCATCATGTCGTTCATGCCCTGCACACGCCCACGCTCTTCCGGGGTGTGACTGGATGCCAGCATGGTGGTCGCGCCGATCAAGCCAAAGTTCCAGCCGATGCCCAGCAGGATCAGCGCGATATAGAAATTCGCCAGTTCCGTGCCCGCAAGCGCGACGAGGCCAGCGCCCGCCAGAATGGTCAGCCCCGTGCCCATCACGCGTTCTGGCCCGAAGCGCGCAATGATGTGGCCCGTGAAGAAGCTTGGCAGGTACATCGCAAGGACATGGCCTGAAACGATGTTCGCGGCGTCGTCCGTAGTGTAGCCGCAGCCGACAACGGCCAGTGGCGTCGACGTCATCACAAGGTTCATCAACGCGTAGGTCACCATCGCAACGATGATCGCGACCGCGATCCGTGGCGTGGCCAACAGCTCTTTCCGCGAGCGACCAACAGCTTCTGTCGACGTGCTTTTGACCGGGCGCGGAATGTCGAGCAGGAAGAATACGAACAGCCCCACAAGGTTCAGTGCAATCACGGCAAGGTAAGTGCCAAGGAACGGGATCACCATTTCATTGGCTGTGGCCTTTACCAGGAACGGTCCGATCAATGCGCTGCCCAGACCCGCGGCCATGACGTAGGAGATGGCCTTGGGTCGAAACGCTTCGGATGCGGTGTCCGTCGCCGCAAAGCGGTAGAAGCCCTGCGCCGAAAGATAGCTGCCGGTCAAAAGTGAGCCCAGCAAGAACAGGACAAAGCTGCCTTGCAGAAGGCCGAAGGCGCTGATGCTGGCCCCCACGGCACCGGCCAGTGCCCCGAGGATGAAGCCCGTCCGACGACCAAAGCGCTGCATCGTCGCCGAAATCGGCGTTGCCGTCAGCATGGAGCCCAGAACAAGAAATGAAATCGGCAGGGTTGCAAGACAGGGATTGGGTGCCAGCGATTGCCCGGCCAGACCGCCCACGACAAAGATCATCGGCATCTGTGCGCCAAGCAAGGCTTGCGCAAAGACGAGCACGGCCACGTTGCGTTTCGCGCGGCTGTCATCGACCATTTCGGCGGACGTCATTTCCTGAGACATGGCTCTTGCGTAGTCCCTTCGCGGGTCTGTCGCAAGGGCACGATAACTCTCATTTGTCGAAATCCAAGATCACCCTATAGTGGTAGCAAGGGCCACCAAATAACGGCCCAGGAACCGGAGAGATGGACTTGGCCTTTCGCCCTAAATGGACGGACTGCATTGTGTTGTCTTGTGCCCCGCTCATGGGGTGCGGTTCATGAGGCTTTTGATCTTGGCAGGAACGGCGGAAGCCCGGCAGATTGCGGCCGTTGCGCGCCGCGAACCGGGCGTCGTCGCCACAGCTTCCTTGGCGACGCAGGACATGCGTCCTGTGCCATTGGGGATCCCCACGCGCATTGGTGGCTTCGGCGGGCGCGAACAGTTCCGGGACTACTTGATCCGCGAAGGCGTCGATTGCGTGTTGGACGCGACGCATCCCTTCGCCGTCAAGATGAGCCATCGGGCCGCCGAGGTCTGCAAGGAACTCGGCATTGAACACGCTCAGTTTATTCGCCGCCCTTGGTTGCCGACGCCGGCCGACACTTGGACCTTCCTGAACGAAGCCAGCGAGGCGGCCGCCCACATCCCCAAGGGGCGCGCGGTCTTCCTCGCGACGGGGCGACGCGATCTGGAAGCCTTTGCAAACCTGACCGGGCGGCGCGTCTATTGCAGGGTCAAAGACCAGCCGGACAGGCCTTACCCCTATCCAGACGGGTCTTATGTCGTGGGGTCGGGGCCGTTTACGACAGCATCGGAAGAACGCCTGTTTGGCGGTCTTGGGATTGATTGGCTGGTTGTCCGCAATTCAGGTGGGCATGGCAGTTGGCCCAAGCTTGAAGCCGCTCGAAACATCGGAATCCGGGTTGCGGTCATCCGCCGACCGCTTCAACCTGAGGCTGTCAGACTGGAAACCGTGGCGGAGACAACGGCGTGGATCAGGCGGCGCCAGTAGGCCGTATCATTCATTCGAACGACTGTGTGGCAGAAGGGGCGGAATACCTTGCCCGGATGGAACCGCGCTTTGCGCACGCCTTGTCGCTGACCGGGCCTTTGCCGCTGCGTCTTCGGAAGGATGGCTTTCCCGCCTTGTTGGACGCCATCGTAAGCCAGCAAGTCTCGGTTGCGGCGGCAGATGCGATCTGGGGACGGCTGAAGGCGGCGGGTCTGACGGGGCCGCGCAAGATCATGTGGGCCAGCGACGACGATCTCAGGGCCTGCGGCATGTCGCGCCAAAAGATCCGCTATGCGCGCGAATTGTCAAAGGCCGGCATTCGGTTCGGCGATCTGCGCCACACGCCCACGGATGACGTCATAGCTGAATTGGTGCGCGTGCCGGGTATCGGCGCCTGGACGGCTGAAATCTATGCGATGTTTTCGCTGGGTCGGGCGGATGTCTTTGCCCCGGGTGATCTGGCCTTGCAAGAAGCCGCCAAGGTCCTTTTTGATTTGCCCGAAAGGCCCAAGGAACGCGCCCTGCGTAACATGGCCGAAGAGTGGAGCCCATGGCGATCGGTTGCTGCGCGCCTGCTCTGGGCGTATTACCGCGTGGCGAAGGACAGGGAAGGCATCAGATGATCCGGGAGTTGACGGGCGGGCGGCGCGGACCCGAGGCGGGCCAGGCCAAGCAGGTGGTGGTGTTCGTGCATGGTTATGGCGCCGATGGCAACGATCTACTCGGCCTGGCCGAGCCTTTGGCGCCG
>CAZMKY010000320.1:0-26464 GCA_964566835.1 uncultured Rhodobacterales bacterium | reverse complement strand
GTCCTCCCGACCGGCAACGATGATCTGCGCGCCGTCGCCGGACGACAAAAGATCGTCTGCGAAGGTCGCCTGCCAACCTGACGTCTTCAACCGGGCCAAGACGGGTTCCGGGCTTTGGTCCCGCGGGATGATCACCAGAGCGAGACGGTGGGAGACGCGGCGCGCGTCGCGGTAGGCGTCTTGTACCATATGCAAGTCGTCTTCAGTCAGGTCCACGGCAAGCCAGACAGGCCGCCCCGCCAACAGGGCACGCATCCTGTCATGGAGGTCCAGATCGCAGGGCAGAGGGCTTGCGATGTCAGACAAGGGACCGGTGACTTCGATCCGATCCCGGCTCATCCCCTGCTTGCGAAGGTCTTCCGCATCCGAGGCTGAAGCCGCGAGACAGCGGTCGAAGCAGTCGAGCAATGCGCCGGTCAGAAGCGGCACACGCGGCCGGGCCGTGGTCTGAGAGCGCCGGGTCGCGGCGAGGAACAGCGGTGTTTTTTGCGCCTCGGCTTCGGTGATCAGGACCGGCCTGTTCGGGGCATTCAAGATGATGCCCAGATCGGGTTGCCAGTGCTGAAGGAACCGCCGGACCGCCCGCCCGCTTTCACTGGGGCAAGGCAGACGCAGAACCTGCGGTCCGATGGACGGATCAAGTTGGTGTTCCGTTGTCAGAAGCACCGAGACAGCCTCGCCCCGCTCTTGCACCAAAGTCTCGACAAAGACATCGAGCCAGCGTGCCTCGGTCGCGTCCGCGGCTTGCACCCAGATCAATGAACCCTCGGGCCGGTCCGGCCACTCTTTAGGATCAGGTTCTGGCGGCAATCCAGGCGCGGGAGCAGGCGGGCTGTCGGTCAGCCGCCTCAGACGCGAAACGACGCGCAGATATGTGTTCAGGCCGCGGGGCCGGGCCATCTCAGGCGCCGAGTTCCTCGGTCGAAGAGGCGGCGGCCTCTTCGTCGCGCAGACGGTGCAGGTGAGCGATGAAATACCGCATATGGGCGTTGTCTACGGTTCGCTGCGCTTCGGCCTTCCATGCGTTGTAGGCAGAGGCGTAGTCGGGGAAAATGCCGACGATGTGGATCTCGTCCACGTTCTTGAACGCGTTCTTGGTCGGGTCAATCAGCTCTCCGCCGAAGACAAGGTGCAGGCGCTGGGTCATCTGGGCCTCCGAAAGGGTTGTGTTGGGCGGGACCCTAGCCCACGATCGCGCCGGACGCACGGGGCCATTTTGCCCCGCGAAGAGGAGGTTTGGCGATGTTCGTGGTCACAGTGCTGTTTCGGGTCAAGGCGGGACATGAAGAGGTGTTCGAAGCTGCCATTTTGGAGAACGCGAAGTTATCTGTCCAAGACGAACCCGGCTGCCAGCAGTTTGATGTCTGCAAGGGACCTGATGGGCAGATCTTTCTCTACGAGATCTACGATGATGAGGCTGCGTTCAAAGCACACACGCAGACGCCGCATTTTTTGGACTTCGACGCAAAAAGCGCGCCCTGGACGGCGGACAAGCAGGTCGGCATCTATAACCGGGTCGGAGCCAACAGCGCGGACTGATCAGGCCAGCGCACTGAGCAGCGGTTGGTGCAGCTCTGCCCCTGTCGCCAAAACACCGAGCGTCTGACGGGACGGGCTGTTGAAGCGGAGCGGCTGACCGTGGCGATCGCTGATCCGGGCGCCTGCTTCGCTGGCAATCAGGCCACCTGCGGCAATGTCCCATTCCCACGCATTGCGCAGCGTGATCATGCCGTCGAAACGACCTTCGCCCACAAGTGCCAGCCGATAAGCGAGCGACGGACGAAATGCGCGTTCCACGTCTGGAACCGTGCGCCAGAATTCGGGTTTGAACGTGATGCGTGGCGCCAGAATGGTGGCGCCGCCGACCTCTGCGCGATTTGATGCGCGAAGTGAATTTCCATTCAGCGACGCACCGCCGCCAGAGCGGGCCAGGTACATCTTTTCCCGGACCGGCAGATATACGGCACCGGCGATCACACGACCCTCTTCGGCGACGGCAATGGAATGCGCCCATGTCTTTTCGCCGGCGACAAAGGATCTTGTGCCGTCGATTGGGTCGACGATGAACACGCGCTTCGCGCCCAAGCGCGCCGGATCATCTTCGGTTTCTTCGCTGACCCATCCGTAGTCTGGCCGCGCGGAAAGCAGTCTGGATTTCAGGTGCTGATCGACGGCGAAATCCGCTTCGCTGACCGGATCGTCGCCGCCTTTGTCCCAAACCTTGGGATCTTCACGCCAAAAGCTTCGGGCAATTTCGCCGGCTTCGCGCGCGGCTTCTTCCAGAAGCTGAAGGTCAGTCGCCGGCAAGCGTCAGCCCCTCGACCAGCAGCGATGGAATGACACGGCTGACCCACGGGCGGGCGTCGTCTGCGGCACGGAGCGTTTTCAGCATGTCGAGCAGATTGCCCGCGACCGTGCATTCGTTCACCGGATACGTGATTTCCCCGTTCTCGACCCAGAACCCGGATGCGCCACGCGAATAGTCGCCGGTCGTCGGGTTGACGGTGGATCCAATCAAAGACGTGATCAGAAGACCGGTCCCCATGTCCTTTAGAAGGCTTTCGCGCGTCTCTGCGTTTGCCTGAAGCTCCAGATTGCCGGTTGAAGGCGAGGGGGGTGCGGAAACACCACGGGCCGCGTTGCCAGTCGATTGAAGTCCAAGTTGTCGGGCAGTGCCAAGATCCAGCGTCCAACCCATCAGGCGGCCGTCCTCGACAATCACGCGTCGGTTTGTCCGCAGTCCTTCGCCATCGAAGGGGCGTGATCCGCCGATGCGGGCGCGGTGCGGGTCTTCGATCAGGGACATATCCTTGGGCAGAATCATGTCGCCCATTGAGTCTCTCAGCCAGGACGAGCCGCGCGCAACAGACGCGCCGTTGATGGCCTGCGTGATGTGGCCGATCAACGTGGACGCGACGCGTTCATCGTAGAGAACCGGGAATGCGCCGGTCGGCGGCTTCTTGGCACCAAGGCGTGCGACCGTGCGTTCGCCCGCAATGCGACCGACGTCTTCGGGGCTTGGCAATTCGTTTGCGTAGGTGCGGCTTTCACCGAAATAGTCCCGTTCCATCCCTGTGCCTTCGCCCGTGATGGCGACGGCAGACAGGCCAGTGGATCCGCGCGTGTAGCCGCCGGAAAAGCCGTTTGACGTGGCCAGCTGGATGACCCGACGGCTGTAGCCTGCGCCAGCGGATTGCACCTGTGTCACGCCGTCCACGGCGATCGCTGCGGCTTCGGCCCGGCGCGCCATATCTTCCAGTTCGGCCGCACCGGGTTCAGGGCTTGGATCGAATAGATCCAGCGCAGAGCCGTCCCGAACCTCTGACAACTGATCTGCGTCAGCCAAGCCGATATATGGGTCTTCAGGCGCTTCCTTTGCCATGGCCACGGCGCGTTCGGCCATCTCGGTCATGGTGGATGGTTTGATGTCGCTGGCGGACACGATTGCCTGGCGCTGTCCGACCAGTACCCGAAGGCCGATTTCCACACCTTCAGAGCGCTCGGCCTCTTCCAGGGCCCCTTCGCGGACGCCCACCGATATTGATGTGCCTTCGGCGGCGACCGCGTCAGCAGCGTCGGCGCCGGCGGACTTTGCCGCCTGCAAAAGGGCAGCGGTCAGATCGGAAAGAGGTGGTGTCATGAGAGGCCTCGGCGCGACAGTCTTCACCGCGAGGTAAGCCGTCACACCCCTCGCGGCAAGTCCGACTGTGGGAAGGGTTGGTCAGCGGATGCGCTGACCATTGGCAAGGATCTGGCCATCTTCGCGAACTTCGATGGTGGATTTGAGAGAGTCCTCGCCTTCGCCCGGAACGGCGAAAAGGCCGACCATCATGCGTGCGCCCATTGCTTGCTCTTCCGGGACAAGACCCATCTGCACCAGCGTGTCCAAAAGCGCGTTGCCGCCATTCAACATCAGGTTTGCAACACCTGCCGGGACAGGCGTGCCATTCGGATCAGTTGTGAAGGTGAAAGCGCCATCGCCTGTCAGTTCCGCGCCGGCCAAGGCCACCCGAAGCTTGGGGATATCGACGGACTGAAGTTCACCCGGAGGGCCCGAAAGATCCTCGATCTCGGGATCTGTCAGGCTGGTCGACAGGATGCCCGAGCCAGTCAACTCAAGCTCGATTGAAGCGGGCTCTCTCGGAAACAGCCCGGCGGGGTCAAACATGCTATAAAGCGGCTCTGGCACCACAAGATCGATCATCCGAAAGCCAAGCGCAAAGCTTTGCGGGGCCGCGCTGGCTTGCAGCGGCATCTGTAGTTCAAACCCATTTTCGGCAATGGTGAATGGCAAGGGCGGCAACGGGATCTGGCTGCCGCTCATGATCATCGTCGCGTTCTTCGACAGGCTTTCCAGTGAAAACCCACCGGCATCGATTGCCATGTCAAAGGCGCCCTCTTCCGAGCTGCTTTGCAGTTGGAATGTGCCATCGGGTCCGTCGCCAGACATGGCGTAGGTGCCATTCTGGAACGTGTATGACGCATCAAATGTCAGCCCGGCATTGACCATATCTGCAAAGTCCGGAGACGCGATCTCCAACGGCATGTCGGTCGTGCCTTTGGTCACGATGTTGTCGGCTGACATGGTGAAGTTGAAATTCTCGCCAGAGCTATCGGGCGCCGCGCCGCGCACCAGGATCTCCAAACGCTCGGTCACCGCGTCGCTGATGATGCGGCGCATGGTGTCGGTCGTGATGTCGTATGACCCGCTGATGCCCGTGCCGGTGGCCTGGATTGTCATATCCAGCGGTTCGCCGCCATCGTTGTCCGCCGCGATGCCGTCGATGGATGCGTCCAGCAGGGCCAGTGCAAAATCATAGCGGCTGACGACGCCATCACCGGACAGGCGAATATCCTGACCGGACAACGTGATGTCGACCGTGTTGGTGACGCTTTCGCCGTCAACCTCGGTCACGGTTTCGATTGCGATCGGGCTCGACAGTGCCAGAAGGACAGCGCCATCTGCGGTTTCAGTCAGAGTGATCTGGTCAATCAGGGTCGCGCTGGCGACACCGTCGCCTTCGGCGCTTGCACTGACCCCGGATATCGTCAGGACGTTTCCGTCGCGGGCTTCATTGGCAAAGGTGACTTCACCACTGCCGGATTCCATCCACGATACAATGTCGTCCCACGCCTGATCTGCGGTGATATCGGCCAATGCAGGGCTGGTCATCAGGGCCAGCGCCGAAACGGCGAGAAGGGGGGTCTTTTTGGTCATTCGAAAAATCCACATCAATAGTACGGTTTGGTGCGCATCCTCTGACCCCCACGCGGGGGCGTCAAGGGCAGGGCGGGGCTGGATGCCCGTTGGCGGACGGGGTAGCTGAAGACAAAGGCAAAATTTTGGAGACGGATGATGGACGGCAAGACAGTCGTGATTACGGGCGCGAGCCGGGGCATTGGTGAATCTGCAGCGCGGGCCTTCGCGAAGGCTGGCGCGAATGTCGTCTTGCTGGCGCGGGGGCAGGACGCAATTGCCAAGATCGCGGACGAGATCGGCCCGAAGGCTTTGGCCATGCGCTGCGATGTCGCCAACTATGCGGATGTTGCTGCCGCGGTGGACGCAGCCGTGGACGCCTTTGGTGGCGTCGATGTCATGATCAACAACGCCGGTGTCATCGAACCCGTCGACCGAATGGCCGATGCGGACCCGGAGGCGTGGGGTCAGGTGATCGATATCAATCTGAAAGGTGTGTTCCACGGGATCCGCGCGGTGTTGCCCGTGATGCTGAAAGTGGGTGCCGGGTCGATCCTGAATATCTCTTCCGGGGCTGCGCATGGGCCGAATGAGGGCTGGTCGCACTACTGTTCGTCGAAGGCCGGGGCCTACATGCTGACCCGTATGGTGCACCGCGAATACGGCGAAGCGGGCATCAGGTGCATCGGGCTTTCGCCCGGAACCGTCGCGACCGAGATGCAGCGCGAGATCAAGGCCAGCGGCGTCAACCGCGTCAGCCAACTGGATTGGTCAGTCCATATTCCACCGGAATGGCCCGCCGCGGCCTTGGTCTGGATGTGCAGCAATGAAGCCGATCCCTGGTTGGGCGATGATATTTCGCTGCGCGAAGAAGACATTCGCCGCAAGGTCGGCCTGATCCAGTGATAGACCTCGACGTCGAAGGTGGTCTGGCGCGGATAACGCTTAATCGACCCGAGAAGCGAAATGCGCTGACCAAGGCGATGCTGTTGGGTTTGCGGGAAATGGCGCTCTCACTTTCCGTGAACGACGCGGTCCGTGCGGTTGTCCTGACCGGCGAAGGCCCTGTATTCAGCGCGGGTGCGGATCTCGACGAAGCACGTGCCGGATTGGCGACGGATCCCATCTGGAATGCCGTGTCACAGGCGATTGCCGACCTGCCCGTTCTGACAATCGCAGCCTTGAATGGAACGGCCGCAGGCGGTGCTTTGGGCATGGTGCTGGCAAGCGATATCATCGTCGCATCGCCAGAAGCCAAGGTCTTCTATCCTGTCATGAAGCTTGGCTTTCTGCCGCAATCTGGCGATGTCGCGCGCCTAGTGGAGCGTGCAGGGCCGGCCCATGCGTCGATGATCCTTCTGGGCGGTGCGCGTCTGAGCGCCGACGAAGCGCTGGCGCTTCAGGTCGTTGACCATGTGTCCGATGATCCCGTTCGGGTCAGCCTGGAACTGGCGGCGGATGCGCTATCGGCAGATCGTTCTCACGGGATGGCCATCAAGGCGATGATCCGGGCGTCCCGGCCTTCGGTTGCATTGTGATTTGAGTATTTTCGGCCAGAAGAAAACGCTAGCGCTTGCGCCTCTTGCCCGGCGTCTTCGAGTGGAAATCGGGCGGGCGCTTCGACACCCAGTGGATGAATTTTGCCAGCCTTGGATGCGTACGAAGCGCTTCGACGGTATGGAAATCGCGGGCGAGCTCGGTTTCGGTCAATGTTGCATGAATTTCGTTGTGGCAGATCTGATGCAGCAACACCGTCGGGCCGCCTTTGCCGCCGCGAAGCTTCGGGACCAGATGGTGCAGGCTCTGGCGGGCGTCCTTTGGGATAGGGCGCTGGCAAAGCGGGCAAACGGGGTGGTCGTTCATGGCTGACAGAGATGCGCCGACTGCAGCTGATGACAAGTATGATCTGGTTGTCGTCGGAGCTGGCCCGGCGGGATTGATGGCGGCAGAAGTCGCCGGTGCATCGGGCCTACGGGTGCTGGTGGCGGATCAAATGCCATCAGTCGGGCGGAAGTTTCTGATGGCGGGAAAGTCCGGCCTGAACCTGACAAAGAAAGAGCCCGAAAGCGCGTTTCAGGCGGCCTTCCATCCGGGCGAACCCATCGCGCGAATGGTGGCAGAGTTCGGGGCCAGCGCTGTCATGGACTGGGCGACGGGGCTGGGGCAGGCCGTGTTCACGGGCACAACCGGACGGGTCTTTCCCGAAGTCATGAAAGCCTCACCCCTGCTGCGCGCCTGGTTGACGCGTTTGGACGGCATGGGCGTGGAAGTAAGAACGCGGTGGCGTTGGACGGGGTGGGCCAACAACGGTCTTGAATTCGAAACAGAAGACGGACGCGTGAACCTGCCCTCAAAGGCCGTGGTTCTGGCTTTGGGCGGGGCCAGTTGGCGGCGGTTGGGATCAGACGGGGCGTGGGCCGGCATACTTGAGGATGCTGGCGTATCGCTTGCACCTTTCCGTCCTGCGAACATGGGGCTCCGGTTGGATTGGTCCGATCACATGGCCCCACATCTGGGACAGCCCGTGAAAGGCACAAAGCTGAGTGCGGGCGGTCATAGAAGCCGTGGAGAGTGGGTGATCTCGGCCCGCGGGATCGAAGGCGGCGGCGTCTACGAAGTCAGCCGATTTGTACGCGACGGCGATCCGCTTTTTGTCGATCTCGCGCCCGATTTGAGCGAGGTCGACTTGGCCGAACGTTTGGCCAAACCACGCGGGAAGCGGTCTTTTTCCAATCACTTGCGTCGCGTCCTGCCGCTTTCATCCGTGCAGCGCGCCTTGCTGATGGAATGGGGTCGCCCACTTCCAGAGGGCGTCTTGCTTAGCCGTTTGATCAAGGCGTTGCCTGTTCCCGTGCAAGGGGCACGCGATATGGACGAGGCAATCTCAACCGCGGGCGGTGTCGCGTGGGAGGCTGTGACATCAGACCTGATGCTGCGCCAAATGCCAGGGGTCTTTGTCGCGGGCGAGATGTTGGATTGGGAGGCACCCACAGGCGGCTATCTGATCACTGGGTGTCTTGCCACCGGGCGTCAGGCGGGCCTTGGCGCCGTCAAGTGGGTGACAGACGCGGAATAAAACGCCATTGAGGACCCGCGAAGTGGGAGAGGCCAAGTGAACCGGATAGAAACCATCGAAGCGCTGGAGAAACTGTACGAAGCGGCCGTGCCAATGTCGCTGACGAAAGTGGCCCGGCGTATGACGCCGCTCTATCGCCGCTGGATCGAGGCTTCGCGCTTTGTGGTGCTGACCACGGTCGGTCCGGAAGGCACGGATGGCAGTCCGCGTGGGGACGATGGTGCAGTGGTGCGGATCGCGGATGACGCGACGCTGATGTTGCCCGACTGGCGGGGTAACAACCGCATGGATTCGCTTCGAAATATCGTGCGAGACGGGCGCGTGAGCCTGATGTTCATGGTGCCCGGTTCGCTGAACGTCGTCCGGGTCAATGGCACAGCAATCCTGACGGACGATCCGGCACTGACCGAAAGCTTTTCGAAAGACGGGAAAGCACCGCGCACCGTGATCGTCATCAAGATTGGCGAGATGTATTTTCAGTGCGCGAAGGCGATCATGCGATCGCGACTTTGGGCGGACGAAGACCGATCATCGGAGATCCCGTCCGCAGGCGACTTCCTCAAGGAAGTTAAATCTGATTTCGATGCTCAAGGGTACGATCAGGCCTACCCGGAATACGCCAAAGAAAAGATGTGGTAGTCATCTTGCGCGCGCTGCGGCAAGCGCTGGACGGGCCTGCATCCGCTCTACGTAGTCACCGAATTCGGCAGTCTCGGGCGTGAAGCCTGCACGCGTGCCCCAACCGCCGATATGTCCCGCAATGATGTCGGCGATGGTGAAGTCATCCCCCATCATGAACGGGGCGCCATCCATCAGTTTGACGAGGCTGGCTTCGGCCCGCGCATAGTCCCAGCGCATGGCATCTTTCAGGCTGTCGCTCGCTTGATCTTCGGGGCCGCGGATCGTGCGGCGATAGAAGAGCCAAAGTGGCGCTTCGAGGTCCGTTGCAAGGAACAGCAGGCGAGTGTCCAAGTCCTGACGCTGAGAGGTACCTTGGGCGAATGTCAGGGCCCCGTGCAAATCAGCGAGGTAGGAGAGAATGATCGTCGAATCCGTCAGGCAGACGTCGCCATGTTCCAGAACCGGAATGGTCCCCAGAGGATTCAGCTTGCGCACCACATCGCTGTGCGGACGCTCAGGCTGATAGTCGAGATCCATCCCCGTTTCTTCCGCATACCAGAGCGCCCGAATGCCTCGGGATGTGGGCGTCGCATAGAGCTTTGGGTTCATCGTCTGTCCTTCATATGGGCGATCTTGAGAAGCGCGCGTTCGACCACGGCCATCTCGGGCGCCTTTGCAGCGGAGCGAAGCGTCAGGTCAGTCTCAAGCAGGCTTCCAAGGGCCAGTTCCAGCGAGGGGGTCGACCAAGCGCTTGCCTGCCGCATCATCCGATCTCTGCGCGGACCGAAGACGGGCGGTCGCAGCTTGCCGATCCCGCTGCCGGGGCCGCCCGGATCGGAGCGCACTTGATGCAATTGTTTGAAGTGCCGTGTGGCCTGAATGGTCAACGTCACCGGATTGGTGCCTTGCGCTTCCAGACGCCGTAGAACAGGGCCGATCTTCGGGACTTGCCGTTCGGTCACGAGGTTCAGAAGGTCATCGACCCCGGCCTCAATCGTGGCGGGTGCCATCAATGCGATGTCTTCGGGAGAAAGGGGTGTCTCGTCGCTCAGCTTGTAGAGCGCAATCTTCTCCACGGTCTGACGAAAATCGCCCGGGTCCAGACTTCGGGCGAGTTCGAACAGGGCATCGCTGGCGTCTTTTGGGACGTCACGCAGACCAGCTTCGGCCAACATGCCCTCAATCTCGCCCCGCGACGGTGGATCGTCGTAAATGCCGATGGCGACTGTTTCTGCCCTGCCTTCAAACCGTTTGCGCAGCTTGGCCCGCGCGGCCAGTTGACCGGCGGTGACAACGATCTGCGCATCGCCCGGTTGCCATTCGTCCAACGCAGCGCCGATGACGGCGTCGAGGCCATCCGTTGCGTCCTCGACCAAAGCCACTCGTGGCCCCGGAAAGAAACCGACTGCCTTGACCGCATCCAGTAGCGTGGCGCTGTCCTTGCGAAGCTCCGCTGCCGTCATGCGGCTGAGGCGCATTTCTTCCTCGGCATTTGGCCCCAACAGCGCTTTGATCAATTGCTGACGTTTCAGGCTGACACGCATGGCGTCGCCGCCGAAAATCAATACCCCCGCTTTGTTGGGGTCGGGTTTGGCGAAATAGGCCGGTGCGTCGCGCGGACTGAGTTTCACGGCATCCAATCCGGCGCGGTGCGCAACAACTCGGCCACGATGCGGTCGGCAAGAATGGTCATGAGCCGCGTGTTCGCATCGCGTCGCGCAAAAATCGTGGCAACCGTCGTCGATGTTGCCGTGTAGCTGGTGAAGCTTTCCTCGCGCCCTGAGGTCAGGACAATCTCACCATCCGACAGCTGCCATGCGACCGCGCCTTCGACGTTGTAGCGCGTGATCGTGCCGTCAGGCAGAATGCCGACAGCTTCTTCATCCAGTTCGATCGCCGCGGTCAGCAGCCAGGGGCCACCGTCTTCGCCAAGCCGCGCCTTCAGGCGGCTGACCAGTTGGAAACCTTCTTCGTCCGACGGAGGAGCGACGTCGATCTTGCCGATGAGCGCCGTCGTTTGGCTGTTTGGGCCGTAGACAGGCTCAAACCCGCAGGCTGGCAATGCTGCCAGCCCCAATAGGAATGCGCGGCGGTCAGACCACCACATTTACGATCCGTCCGGGCACAACGATAACCTTCTTGGGGGACTTGCCATCCAAAGCCTTGACCACAGCTGGATCGGCCATGGCTTGCGCTTCGATATCATCCTTCGACGCATCCACGGCGACCACGATTTCTGACTTCCGCTTGCCGTTGATCTGGATCGGCAGGGTGACCGAGCTTTCGACGAGATAAGCTTCGTCCGCAACGGGCCAGTCGGCCTCGGCCACAAGACCTTCGCCGCCAAGACGCGACCAGATCTCTTCCGCAAGGTGCGGGGTCATCGGTGCCATCAGCTGTGCCAGCACTTTCAGGGCTTCGGCGCGCGCTACCGAAGGCTTTGCCTTGGCGATGGTGTTGGTGAACGCATAGAGCCGCGCAATGGCCGCGTTGAAGCCAAAGCTTTCAATGCCGTTGGTCACGTCGCGGATCGCTTTGTGCATCTCGCGCGTCAGGTCATCGTCCGCGCCGGTTGCGCCTTCGGCCTCGGCCGCGAGCCGGAAGACCCGGGCAAGGTGCTTGTTGGCCGCTTCGGCGCCTGAGGCCGTCCACTCCACGTCTCGTTCGGGCGGGCTGTCGGACAGCACGAACCAACGCGCCGTATCGGCTCCATAGCGATCAATGATGTCCATCGGATCGACGACGTTGTTCTTGGACTTCGACATCTTGGCCGACGGGATGATCTGAACTTCGGTCCCATCCTTCAGGAAGCCCTTGCCGTCGCGAAGTTCGACGTCTTCGGGGTAGTGATAGACCGGGCGACCATCATCGCCTTTCGTCTGATAGATCGCGTGGGTCACCATGCCTTGCGTGAACAGCGCATCGAACGGTTCTTTCGCGGTCTCGGGCAAGTGACCGCAGATGTGCATGGCGCGGGCGAAGAACCTTGAATAGAGCAGGTGCAGGATCGCGTGTTCGATGCCGCCGATATACTGATCGACATTCATCCAATAGCTGGCGTCATCCATATCGGTCGGTGTCTCGGCGCGGGGCGCCGTGAAACGCGCGAAATACCAGGAACTGTCGACGAAAGTGTCCATCGTGTCGGTTTCGCGGCGGGCCGCCTTGCCGCAAGACGGGCAGGGCACGTCGCGCCACGTCGGGTGGCGATCCAGCGGGTTGCCCGGCACATCGAAGGTCACATCGTCGGGCAAGGCGACGGGCAGGTTTTCTTTCTTCTCGGGGACGACGCCGCAGTCGTCGCAATGGACGACCGGAATTGGGCAGCCCCAATAGCGTTGACGCGACAGGCCCCAATCACGCAGTCGGTAATTGGTGACGCCTTTCCCCCAACCTGCCCTTTCGGCAAAATCAATGGTCGCGTCGATGGCGTCTTCGCCTGTGGCTTCGGTGAGGCCAGCGAAGTGATCGACCCAGCGGACGGTTTCCGTTTTCGGCGGGACGAAAGCTTCGTTTGCCACTGGGGTCGGATCGTCGAGCGCAAAGAACGTATCGATAACGGGCAGATCGTACTTGCGGCAGAAGTCCAGGTCGCGTTGGTCATGGGCCGGGCAAGCGAAGGTCGCGCCGGTGCCATAGTCCATCAGGATAAAGTTCGCGATCCAGACAGGCAGTTCCCAATCAGGGTTCAGCGGGTGACGGACCTTGAGGCCTGTGTCGAAGCCAAGCTTTTCCGCCTTCTCAAGCGCCTCTTCCGTTGTGCCGCCCTTTGCGACCTCGGCGCGGAAGGCGGCCACGTCCGGGTTTGTGGCGGCCAGTTCCTTGGCCAATGGGTGATCTGGCGAGATGCCTACAAAGCTGGCACCCATCAAGGTATCCGGGCGCGTGGTATAGACTTCGATCGCGTCGCCGCCATCCGTGCGTTCGAAAGCGAATTGCAGGCCGCGGGATTTGCCGATCCAGTTGGCCTGCATCAGCTTTACCTTGGCAGGCCAGTCGTCCAGTCCGTCGATCGCGTCCAGCAATTCTTCAGAGAAGTCGCTGATCTTGAAGAACCACTGCGTCAGTTGGCGGCGTTCGACGTCAGCCCCGGACCGCCAGCCCTTGCCGTCAATCACCTGTTCATTGGCTAGTACCGTCATATCGACTGGATCCCAGTTCACGACGGCGTTCTTGCGATAGACCAGACCCTTTTCCATGAAGTCGATGAACATGGACTGCTGCTGGCCGTAGTATTCCGGGTCGCAGGTCGCGAACATGCGGCTCCAGTCCAGACCGAAGCCCAAAGGCTTCATCTGTGCGACCATGGTGTCGATATTGTCGTAGGTCCAAGTCTTCGGATGGCCGTTGGACGCCATTGCTGCATTTTCCGCGGGCATGCCAAAGGCATCAAACCCCATAGGGTGCAGGACGTTATGGCCCTTGGCCTTCATGAAGCGCGCAATCACGTCCCCCATTGTGTAGTTGCGCACGTGACCGATATGGATTCGGCCCGACGGATAGGGAAACATCTCGAGCACGTAGTATTTCGGCTTGGATTCGTCTCGCGCGGCCTTGAAGGTCTGGGCCGCGTCCCATGCGGCCTGCCATTTGGGCTCGATTGTTTTTGTGTCGTAGGTGGCCATGATGCCTGCTCTCATTCTCGGTCAGACAGGGTTTATCTCCGCGGTGAACAGGCGTCCACCGCAGTTCTTGCCGCAAGACATCCCGCGCGAAATACAGCGCGCAGGTCTCAATGCGTGTTGAATACGTTCGTCAGAGATTGATGTCGCGGATGCGAAGCTGACGTGCGCGTGACAGGATGGCGTCTTCCACCGCGCGGACGGTTTCAACGCTGGCCGGGCCGGAGCGCGTGACCAGCGCGACGTTCAGCGAACGTGCTTCAAGTGCCGGGTCCTGAACAAAGATTGTCGCGCGATAGGCGGTCCGGCCACCGGGTGGCGTGCCGAAACCCGTAACGATGACGCCCGAGAAGGGGTCGACACGTTGAATCGGGAGGAAATCCAAAACGTCGAGAGCGGCGTTCCAGATATACTTGTTCACCTCGAGCGTCGTGTTCGGGTCGTCGGTGTTCGAAAAAAGATCGCCAAGCAGCGACGTCCGTTGCGTATTGGGACCCGATTCGAGTGATTCCCGCACATTGCGCTCGGTGGTGCTTTCTTGACCCTCTGGGGTGGTGCTGTTGCGGAAAATGCTGCCCCCGCCACCACAGGCGTTCAGCGTCATGATCAGGGTCAGGCCCGTCGCCAGCAGAAGCGGTCTTTGCATGATCCTTGCCCCCCGAGGAAATCGCCATCGCCCTGTTGCGACACGTTATTTTCAGCAGAATTACCTGAGCGACCCATTTGTCACAAGGACTTTCGGGCGGAGTCTTTGCTCTTGAGCGATTCCATCGGGCCACACCACTGTGGCAAAGCTGCACCAACGGCGGGGGAGCTATCGGTAACCCGGTGCGGTTAGGTTGCAATCGTCCGTGCAAAGCTGGAAACAACCATCAATCAGTTCGGTGTGTCCGAATTGAGATGCACCTTTTACACACGAGGGAAAAACGATGAAAAAGGTTCTTCTTGCCTCGACCGCTCTGGTCCTGTCGGCTGGCGTTGCCGCCGCTGAGGTTTCCGTAGGCGGCGACGGCCGCATGGGTGTCCGTGACAACTTCACGGGCGATCTCGAATTCACCAGCCGTATCCGCATCAGCTTCTCGGCTTCCGGCGAAACCGACGGCGGCCTGTCGTTCGGTGGTTCGGTTCGTGCCGACAACTCCGGTGGCGGCGCTGCTGGTACCGCTGGTTCGGTTTTCGTTGAAGGCGGCTTCGGCAAGCTTTCGATGGGTGACGTCGACGGCGCTGCAAAAGCTGCTGTTGGTCACGTTTCCGGCGTTGGCCTCACCGGCCTGGGCGACCTGAACGAGTCGACCTACATCGCAAACGGCAACGACGATCCGACCGCTCTGTATGAGTACTCGTCGGGCGACCTGACGTTCTACGCTTCGGCTGGCCAGCCCACCGACGCTTCGCAGGAATACGCAATCGGTGTTTCCTACAGCTTCGGCGACATCACCGTTGCTCTGGGCTACGAAGATGCTGACATTGCTGAAGAGCACATCATCCTCGGCGTGACCGCTGCATTCGGCGACGCAACCGTCAAGGCAGTCTACGGCGACGCTGGTTCGCTGGGCGACCAGATGGCTCTCTCGCTGGACTACGTTGCTGGCGCAACCACGATCACCGCTTTCTACACCGACGACGAAGACCTCGGCGGTGCTGAAGCTTACGGCCTGGGCGTTGCATACGACCTCGGCGGCGGTGCTTCGCTGAAAGCTGGCTACGCTTCGAACGAAACCGCAGACGTAGACGGCTACGACTTCGGTATCTCGATGTCCTTCTAATCCCATCGGGATTGGTTGAACGGGAAGAGCGGGCCTTGCGCCCGCTCTTTTCTTTTTGGCATGTGTGCTGGCATGAGCCTGATAGATATCTCTGCCCGCATCGCCCGCGCCGCAAAGGCGCATGAACGTCATCCTGACGACATCACATTGATCGCTGTCTCTAAGGTGCAACCGCTGGACCGGGTCGAAACCGTTCTGCAGGGCGGTCACAGATGCTTTGGCGAGAACCGTGTGCAAGAGGCACTAGGCAAATGGCCAGACTTCAAAGCCCGCTTTCCTGGTGTTGATCTGCACCTGATCGGACCGCTTCAGACAAACAAGGCGCGTGCGGCGATGGAGCTCTTTGATGCGATCCACACGGTGGATCGGCCCAAGCTTGCGCGGACGCTGGCGCGCCTTAGGGATGAAACCGGATCCTGCCCCGATCTGTTTGTGCAGGTGAACACAGGCGATGAAGATCAGAAGGCCGGAGTTTCTGTGGATGACGTGGACGCGCTGGTTGCGGAGTGCCGGTCGCTTGAACTGCCGCTTAAAGGGTTGATGTGCATTCCCCCGTTCGACGAGACGCCGAGCTTGCATTTCGCGCTTCTGGCCAAGATCGCCGCGCGCAACGGGCTGGCAGGTCTTTCAATGGGGATGAGCGGTGATTTCGAGGACGCCATTGCACAAGGGGCCACGCATGTGCGTGTCGGATCCGCCATTTTCGGTGACCGTGTTCCGACCTGAGCCTCGGGCTGGAGTATTTCGGCCAGACTGATGGATCAGAGGGTCGGAACGATCAGACGTGTCTCGTATCTGATGGACTTGGCGATCTCTAGCAGGTGATCTGGGCGCAGTGCGATGCAGCCTTCGGTGGGGGCTCCAGGGCGGCGCCATCTGTGCATGAAGATCGCGGAGCCGCGCCCCGGCTGCGCGAAGGGCCAGTTCCAATCCGTCAAAATGACAAGGTCGTAAAGCGGATCAGCGCGCCGGAGGCTTTCGGCGGATGCCTCAAACGGTTTGCGCACCATTAGGTTGTAGTCCTGATGATCGGGTGCGTCGCACCATAGATCGCCGGGATGGATGGGGAGCGCCCAATCCGTCGGGCGCGCCATTCTGTCTGGGCGGTAGAGCATGCCGATGATGCCGTGTGTTCCGAACGGGGTTGCGCCATCGCCTTCACGCTTGTTTGTGGAGATGCCACCGCGCCCGATCGAACAGGGATAGAGCCTGCCGTTGAAGCGCAGCCCTTTCGGCGTCAGGACCATGTCCGATGGCTTCACAGCAGGTGCCCTGACTTTCGTGCCTTGGTTTCGAGATACTTCTCGTTCAGCGGGCCTCGCCCGGCTTTGAGCGGCACGCGTTCGGTGACTGTGATGCCGTTCGCCTCCAGCATCGCGACCTTTGCCGGGTTGTTTGTCATCAGCCGGACCGATGAGAAGCCAAGCGCTTTCAGAAGATCGGCACCGGTCCTGAAGTCGCGCTCGTCATCTTCAAACCCAAGCCGGTGGTTCGCATCGACTGTGTCGAAGCCCTGATCCTGCAAGGCGTAAGCGCGCATTTTGTTGGCCAGCCCGATCCCTCGACCTTCCTGACTGAGATAGAGAAGCACCCCTTCGCCTTCCTCCCCAAGACGTCCAAGCGCCGCATGAAGCTGCGGTCCGCAATCGCACTTGAGTGATCCAAGGACGTCGCCTGTGAAGCAGGCTGAATGGAGCCGGACAAGGACAGGCTTTTCCCGTTCCGGTCGTCCGACCTCCACCACGACATGTTCTTCGCTGCCATCCTTCGGTCGGAAGACGTGGACGCGACCTGCTTCGGCGAGCGCCAGCGGCACTCGCCCGGTCACGATGTCGTCCTGGCGCGGAGCCGCGGCCAATGCGACTTCGCTTTGGTCGGCGTCGAGGATCGTCAGGCTTTCCGGGGGTGCATCAATCTCGGTAATGACGGTCGCAGGCAGAAGGTGAGCCGCCTTTGCAAGTTGCACGCTTAGCCGCGCGAGCCGTGCATCGCCGTCGCGGAGCGCGTGGAACGGCCCGCGAAGGGGGTTGGCCAGATCCCCGACGGGATCTGCAGCGTCCGAGATCCAGGCGGGGTCAGCGTCGTCCGGCAATGCGATGCGCGCAATGTCCCGGTCATAGACACGGATCTTCAATGTCTCGGCCCGCCAGCCCGTCAGTACAAGCTGAGGGGTGCCCAAACTGCGAAGGCTTTTCAGCCTTTCTGGCTGCAATCCTTCGGCCGCCAATGCCAGTAGAAGCCGCTTTCCGTCGCGAAAAACGACCGGCAGACCAAGCCGAAAGTCCGCGCGGGCGCGGGCAAGTCTTTCAGTTGGTGTCGGCAGAAGTGTCATTTTTGGCCTTTCATGGTGCCCGGTTTACCGGGTTTAGACCGGATTTTGAAACATTTGCACACGGCCTGACACGACGACGTGAGAGATTGCAGCAAAGCTTGCACGATGCCTGACTTGAGCGCATTTCCTTGTCAACGGACGACGGAGGATACGATGCCGCAGAATGTAAAGAAGATCTTGCTGGTCGATGACGACGAGGATCTGCGCGAAGCGCTGGGTGAGCAACTTGTCATGACCGAAGACTTCGATGTCTTCGAAGCCGGCAATGGCCAAGAGGCCATGGAGAAGGCGAAAGAGGCGATCTACGACCTCGTGATCCTTGATGTTGGCCTGCCGGATACGGACGGCCGTGAGTTGTGCCGCGTTCTGAGGAAGCATGGCGTGAAGTGCCCCGTCCTGATGCTGACGGGTCACGACAGCGATGCCGACACCATCCTCGGACTGGATGCGGGTGCGAACGACTACGTGACGAAACCTTTCAAGTTTCCCGTACTTCTCGCCCGCATCCGCGCACAGTTGCGTCAGCACGAGCAGTCGGAAGATGCCGTCTTCCAGCTTGGGCCATATACATTCCAGCCCGCACAGAAGATGCTGCTGACGGAAGACGAAAAGAAGATCCGTCTGACGGAGAAAGAGACCAATATCCTCAAGTTCCTCTACCGCGCCAGCGAGGGCGTCGTGGCCCGGGATGTGCTTCTGCACGAGGTTTGGGGATATAACGCGGGTGTCACAACGCACACACTCGAGACACATATTTACCGTCTGCGACAAAAAATTGAACCAGATCCCTCGAATGCGCGTTTACTGGTTACTGAGTCGGGCGGCTACCGCTTGGTCTCGTAGAGATTTGAGATCCCGTTTCCGTGTCCGGGTTATGACATGGTACCTCCCTGTTGGACTGGCCGGGCCTTGCGCCCGGCCTTTTTTTATTGGGGTGCACGGGTGTTCGTGGTTTTCTGAATGAACACTTGGGGGGTGCAAGACATGCCGAACTTTGAACCTGCGATGGTGCTGGATCTTTGGTTTCCGCAATCAGAACACTGGAGGTCTGTTCCCGCGCATATCGCGTTTTGGAACGAACGAATGCAGGGCGGAATGGACGAAATTATCTGTTCCGACTTTGCTGAGCTGACAATCGCTGCTGCGGAAGGACGTCTTGATCATTGGCAAGAAACGCCGCGTGAGCGTTTGGCCTTGGTCATTGCGCTGGACCAATTTCCGCGATCTCTCTGGCGCGATACGCCGGCAGCTTTCGGTCAGGATATCAAAGCCACCCGGCTGTGTTTGGAGGCTGTGCGAAATGGCCACTATGACGCTCTGCGTGAGACCTGGGAGCGGGAGTTCATGATCATCGCAATGTCGCATTGTGAAGGTCCCGATCACTTGGAGCGGATGGACCTTTGCATTCAACTCGCCGAACGCCACCATGAAGTGGTGCGACCTGAGTTGAAGGACGCAATTGGCTTGTCTGTCCAGCAATCGGAACGCGTGCGAAGCGTCATTCAGCGCTTCGGGCGGCATCCGCATCGCAATCCAATCTATGGACGCCGGTCCTCGCCGGACGAGTTGGAGTACATCGCCGAGGGCGACTTCCCGCACGTCAACAATCCGTCCAATACCGGCTAGTGCAGCTTCAACCGTGGTCTCACGATACCGTTGATCCGATTCACCACGATAAGAAGCGCGCCGCGGAACCAGCCGTGAATGGCGAGGAGATGCATCCGGTAGAGCGAGTTGTAGGCCAGTCGTGCAAGGCGGCCTTCGATTGCCATGCGACCTCCAACGAGATTGCCCATCAAATCACCCAGGGCGGCGAACCGGCTGAGTGACACCAGAGATCCGTGATCGTGATACACAAAGTCTTCGGTCGGTTGTTTTGCGTCGAGCCGTTTCAAGTTCCTGAAGACGTGACTGGCCATTTGGTGTGCGGATTGCGCCCGTGGGGGAACCGGCCTGTCTTCGCCGGGCAGGGTGCAAGATGCGCAATCGCCAATCGCAAAGATGCGGTCATCCTTCGTGGTTTGCAGTGAAGGGCGCGTTACAAACTGGTTCAGCTTGTTCATCTCCAGATCAGACATGCCAGCAAGACTATCGTCGCCTTTCACGCCGGCGGCCCACACGATCAGATCGGCGTCTATGTCGCCATCCTTGGTGATGACCTGACCTTCCTTGATCTCGGTCACTTGTGTATCCGTCCGAACGTGGACGCCGAGGTCTTCCAACTCTTCACGGGCCTTTTCGGCAAGGTATTCGTCGATCTGAGACAGAATGCGCGGGCCTGCCTCAATCAGCCAGACTTCAAGCAGGCTGTCGTCAAAGACCTCCAGTCCATAATTTCGAAGCGCCTTTGCCGCGTTGTATAGCTCCGCCGAAAGCTCGACCCCGGTTGCGCCACCGCCCACGATGGCAATCCGGACAGACGCGCGTCCTTCCCCTTCGCGAACAGCGTGGTTGGCGCGAAGGCAGGCATTCAACAGGCGTTTGCGGAAGGTGTCGGCCTGCGCCCGGCTTTCAAGGAACATTGCGTGTTCCCGGACGCCCGGAACGCCGAAATCATTTGAAACGCCGCCCATCGCCAGAACCAGATAGTCGTATCGGATCTTGTGCGCGCCGATGATCTCGCGCCCTTCGTCATCCAACAGGGGGGCTGTCGTCACATGCCGCGTTTCTCGGTCGATCCGGTCAAGATCCGCATTGAAGAAGCGATAGCCCCAACGCGCGGCGTGGCCACCATAGCCAACCTCATCAAGGTTGGCGTCCAGTGACCCGGCAGCCACCTCGTGCAGAAGGGGTTTCCAGACATGCGTTCGGTTGCGGTCGATCAGAATGATGTCGTGATTGTAGCGGCCAAAGCGGCTGCCAAGCTTTCGAACAAGCTCCAAACCACCGGCACCACCGCCAACGACGACGATTTGGGATTTCTTCGGAGAGGACATATGGGCCTCCATATCCTTGAGGCTGCCGCAGCAGCCCGTTAAGCCTCCCTTCAGACAGATGTAGGGAGCGGCCTCGTGACTTTCACTATTGCGACTTGGAACATTAATTCGGTGCGGCTCAGAATCGACACTGTGAAGAAGATGATCCGAAAAACCCGTCCTGACGTCCTGTGTCTACAAGAGACGAAAAGCCCGGTTGAGAAGATGCCAAGCCTCTCGCGCATGGGCTACAAGTACGTCGTGGCCAATGGTCAAAAGGGCTACAACGGTGTCGCCATCTTTTCCAAGATCCCGATGGAGGAGAGCGACCGATTTGATTTTGCCGGCCTTGGCCACGCACGACATATCGCGGGGCGTTTGGAAAACGGGGTGACCATCCATAATTTCTACGTGCCTGCTGGCGGAGACGAGCCGGACCGCGAGAAGAACATCAAGTTCGGCCAGAAGCTGGATTTCCTGACGGATATGGAAAGCCACTTCGGGGCAAACCGGCCAGAGAAATCCATTCTTGTCGGCGATCTGAATATTGCGCCCCGTGAAGATGATGTCTGGAGCCATAAGCAACTGTTGAAAGTGGTCAGCCACACGCCCGTCGAAGTGGCGCAGTTGAACAAGACTCAAGCCGCGGGCGGTTGGGTCGACATCACCCGTCAGGATATGCCTGAAGGGCAGGTTTACACGTGGTGGAGCTATCGCAACCCTGGCTGGAAAGACAACGACAAGGGGCGCCGACTGGACCATGTTTGGGCCACCCCCGATATCGCCGACAAGGCACATTCCACCCGCATCCTGAAAGAGACCCGCGCGTGGGAACAGCCAAGCGACCACGTTCCAATACTGACGACCTTTGACGTCTAAGATCACGGGCACCGGGACCGTCTCTGGTTTTTTGGACCCGAACACCCTATTTGCACCACCGGAACCCTTCGAGAGCGAGAGACCCTGATGCTTGAACTGAACGCAAATGCCGATAGTGCCGCTCCGGCTGATCTGATCAAGGACAGCTCGGAAGCGACGTTCATGGCCGATGTGATCGAGGCCAGTCAGGACGTACCGGTTATCGTGGATTTCTGGGCCCCTTGGTGTGGCCCATGCCGCCAGCTTACGCCTGCAATCGAAGGTGCCGTCAAAGATGCGCGGGGCAAGGTCAAGCTGGTCAAAGTCAACGTGGACGAGAACCAGGCGATTGCAGGCCAGCTTCGTATTCAGTCCATTCCAACCGTCTATGCATTCTACCAAGGCCAGCCGATTGACGGTTTCCAAGGTGCGCTGCCGGGGTCCGAGATCAAGGCGTTCATCGATCGCTTGATCGAAGCGGCCGGCGGAGAGGCCGGTGGGGGATTGTCCGAAGCGGTCGAGGCAGCAGAGGCGATGTTGGCCGAGGGTGCCGCCGCGGATGCGGCTGAGACGTTTGCTGCAATCCTTGAAGAAGATCCAACGAATGCAGCATCTTACGGTGGTCTGGTGCGCGCCCATCTGGCGTTGGATCAGGTTGAACAGGCGGCAGAGCTTCTGGCTGCTGCGCCGCCGGAGTTGGCCAGTACGCCTGATCTTGAGGCCGCCACAGCGCAGCTTGAACTGGCCAAGCAGGCCGCCAATGCTGGCCCGGCGGCGGATTTGACCGCGGCGGTCGAAGCCAACCCGGAAGACCATCAGGCCCGGTACGATCTGGCGGCGGCCTTGCAAGCCAATGGTGACACTGAAGGCGCTGTGGCTGAGCTTCTGGAGTTGTTCCGCCGGGATCGCGAATGGAACGACGGTGCAGCGAAGACCCAGCTCTTCACCATCTTCGATGCGCTGAAGCCAAATGACCCGATTGTCCTGAACGGTCGGCGCAAGTTGTCGTCGATGATATTTGCCTGAGGGCAGGGCGCGGGCTACGTGCCTCTTATGATGTCATTCAACGACCTGCCGCCGGTCATCCCGGTCTTTCCCTTGCCCGGGGCACTTTTGCTGCCCCGCGCCAGACTTCCCCTGCACCTGTTCGAGCCGCGTTATCTGGCGATGTTGGACGATGCCTTGAAGACGCAGGATCGGCTGATCGGCATGATCCAGCCGCGGGAGTCGGGCAACGGTGCGGGCGCGCGACGCTTGCACGCCATTGGCTGTGCTGGTCGTGTGACCGCATTCTCCGAGACCGAGGATGGTCGCTACATGATCACTCTATCGGGGATTTCACGGTTTCGGATTACGGGCGAAGTCGAAGGCTTCTACCCTTATCGCAAGGCGGCGGTGAATTGGGATGCTTTCAAGCGGGATCTGGGGCAGGTCGAGACCGACGCGACCTTCAACCGGGACACATTCTTCCCGCTTCTGGCGCGGTTCTTCGAAGATCAAGAGCTTCAGACCGACTGGGAGTCCCTGAAAGAGGCCGAAGATGAGTTGCTGATAAACTCGCTTTCGATGCTTTGTCCGTTTGAGCCGGAAGACAAGCAGGCGTTGCTGGAAGCACCGTCTTTGACAACCCGCCGTGAAACGCTGGTCACCTTGATAGAATTCGCCCTCAGGGGCGGCACGGGCGAGGAGTTGCTGCAATGAGCGAACATGGATTTGATCGACACATGCTGGAGGCGCTTGTCTGCCCTCAGACGCGTGCGCCTTTGACCTATGACGTCGAGAAGCAGGAGCTTGTCTCGAAGGCGGCGCATCTGGCCTATCCCATCCGCAATGGGATCCCCATCATGTTGGAAGCAGAAGCCCGCAAGCTGGACTAACGCGCTGACACCTGTAGGCTTTCCCGCGAAAGTGACGTTCGCCTGAAGGAAAGCCATGCAGAAAGCAGTCGTCATCGGTGGTGCCGGAGGGATCGGCGCCGGGATCGTTCGAACCCTTACGGACAAGGGCTGGTCTGTGACAGCGACAGGCGTGTCTGGCGCTGAAGTTGAACGCTTCCGGTCGCAACACCCAGATATCGCGGCAGACACGTTGGATGTAACTGACGACGCGGATGTTGCCCGTTTCTTCCAAGGTCGGGATCGGCTCGACGGTCTGGTGAATTGCGCGGGCATTCTCCTGAAGGAACCGGAATACACTATCGAGGGCTTTCAAAAGGTCGTTGACGTGAATCTGACGGGCACAATGCGGTGTTGTCTTGCCGCGCATGAACTCCTGGCCGATGGGGGTGGCGCGATCGTCAATACGGGTTCCATGTATTCGATCTTTGGTGGCTCGCATGCGCCGGCCTATACGGCGTCCAAAGGTGGGGTGACGCAGTTGAGCAAAGCCTTGGCGGGGCGCTGGGCGGCGGACGGGATTCGGGTCAACGCGATCACACCGGGCTGGATTGAGACAGAGATGACTGCCGCCGTGCGCAGTGACCCTTCGCGAGAAGACCCGATCATGGGGCGCACGCCTCTGGCCCGTTGGGGGCAGCCCGATGAAGTGGGGGCCTTGGTCGCGTGGCTTCTATCGGGTGAGGCATCTTTCATCACCGGGGCGGTCTACCCGGTCGATGGTGGCTATTCTGCAATGTGAGGGATCATGACAACTGAAGACGATATAGCCCGCATGCCATATCAGCTGCCTTTTCCCGAGGACGCGCAGGACGAGATTGTCGTCACGAAAGCTGTTCCCGAAGACGAACGGATCTGGGTGCCGCAAACGGAAACGGTGTCGTTCAGGCCGCTCTGTCTGAACCGCTCACGGGGCTATTGGGTGAACCTTCTGCGTGTTCGAGGCTCGGGCATATTGTCCCGGCACCGCCACCCGCAGCCGGTGCACGGCTTCGTCCTGAAGGGTCGTTGGCACTATCTGGAGCATGACTGGGAGGCCGTGCCCGGATCATATGTATACGAGCCGCCGGGTGAAACACACACGCTGGTTGTTCCGGAAGATGTGGAAGAGATGATCACCCAATTTCAGGTCAATGGGGCAATGATCTACATGGATCCGTGGGGCAAGGTTACGGGTTATGAGGATGTCTTCACCAAGATCGAGATGTGCCGTGCGCACTATATCAGTGTCGGACTTGGTGCCGACTATGTGGATCAGTTCATACGCTGAGAGCTTTTAGAGAGGCTGGCCCTTGGCCAGCCGGGGCAAGTCGCCGGTGAGGCCTGCGGCCTCTCGCATGAATGAACGCCTGAGGCCGGGCAGGGCATTCACGGCACCGAGGCCAAGATCTCTGACAGCCCGCAGCACTCCGTTATCGTTTGAGAAGAGGCGATTGAACGCGTCTGTCGCCACCGCAAGGCTGGTTGCATCAAAGCGGCGCCATTGCTGGTAGCGGGCCAGAACACCGGGATTGCCAATGTCTTCACCGCGCCGTGCCGCCTCGATCAGAACTTCCGCCAAGGCAGCAATGTCGCGCAGTCCTGCGTTCAAGCCTTGCCCGGCGATGGGGTGAACGGCATGAGCGGCGTCGCCCAAAAGCGCTGTGCGCGGGCCGATGAAGCTGTGTGCCAAGGTCAGCCCAAGCGGATAGCTGAACCGGGCGCCATCCAATTGTATGTCACCCAGAAAGTCGCCGAACAGCGGGCGAAGATGATCCAGATAGGCGTCTTCGTCCAATGCGTTGATACGCTTTGCGTCCTCGCTCCGTTCGGACCAGACGATCGAGACGCGATTGCCCTTCAGCGGCAAGATGGCCAGTGGTCCTGCGGGCAGGAAAAGCTGATGTGCGACCCCGTTGTTCGGCTTTTCATGGCGAATGGCGGCCACCAGCGCAGTCTGGTCATACTGCCAGGACAGGCGCTTGATCCCGGCGCGCTTTGCCGTTCCGCTCAACTTCCCGTCGGCGCCGATCAGCACCTTGGCGATTAGGCTGTGACCGTTGGCGAAGGTCGCCTTGATGCCGCCGGGGACTTCTTCCTGCGAAATGACTCGGGTGTCGAAGCGCTGATCCACATCGCTTTCGTTGAGTGCTGACATCAGAACGGGTCGCAAGTGACGGTCTTCAACCATGTGCCCCATTGGGCCTTCTTCGATCTCGGCATGATCGAAATGCAGCACAAAGGGTGATGGCGCCTCGCCTCGTTTCCCGTCCGAGACCTTGATGTCGAGGATTGGCTGCGCGTCGCTGCGCAAGTGCGCCCAAAGCCCAAGTGCGGCCAGCACCCGCGTGGACGCGATGGCCAGCGCATAGCTTCGGCCATCGAAGCCAGCGCTTTCGCGCGGTGGGCGCGGCGCGGCGTCCGCCAGGGTGACACGGAGGCCCGCCTGTGACAGCGCAAGGGCGAGCGTGCCGCCATTCAAGCCGCCGCCAACTATCAGGACATCCGTCTGGTCGTTCATGGCGCTGACATATGCATCTCGGACGTGCGTTGTCCATGTGGCCCGGCGCCGCTACCTTGGGGCGAATTGTCATCAGAGAGGGCTGACATGTCAGAGGCTTGGCTGAAAATGGAGGCCCACGCGCTGGGGCAGGGTATCGCCAAGGGCGAAATTGATCCCGTCCTGCTGACCGAAGCATATCTTGCCGCAATCCATGACCATCCCCATCGGGATCGGATTTATGCGCGTACGACCGAAGCGCGTGCCATGGCTGAAGCCCGTTCAGCGCAAGCGCGCGCTCTGAACGGGACGCGACGGTCTGCCTTGGATGGTGTCCCGATCAGTTGGAAGGACCTCTTCGATACGGCGGGCATCGTGACAGAGGCCGGCAGCGCCCTGCTCAAAGGGCGGGTGCCCGAGGGCGATGCGAAGGTTCTGGCAAATGCGACCGAGGCCGGGCTGATATGCCTTGGCAAGACCCATATGACGGAACTTGCCTTTTCGGGGCTCGGTCTGAACCCGGTGACGGCATCGCCGCCCAACATCAACGACGAAGATGCCGTATCCGGAGGGTCGTCTTCTGGCGCGGCAACTTCGGTTGCTTATGGGTTGGCTGTGGCTGGTATCGGGTCTGATACTGGCGGGTCTGTGCGCAATCCGGCTGCCTGGAATGATCTTGTTGGCCTGAAGACCCGGACAGGAA
>CAZMKY010000319.1:0-7342 GCA_964566835.1 uncultured Rhodobacterales bacterium | reverse complement strand
GATGGTCGCGATGTCTGGGTCAAACGTGCCGAGACACTCCGCGGGCTTCACCGCTTGCTCAAGGGCAACCCGCGCGCCGGGTTCGAACGCGAGAAGGCGGCCCTTCAATCGATGCAGGGACGCGGTCTGCCGGTGCCGGATCTTGTCGCGTCGGGCGACGATTATTTCGCAACCGAAGCTGTCGGGGTGAACCTGTTGGCATTGATGCGGCGAGAGGGCCAAAGCTCGACCGCGTTTAATCTGGCGCTTGCCGAAGGAGCTGCCGCCCTCGCCCGGCTTCACGGCGCTGGCGTCAGTCATGGGCGGCCCAATCTGAAGGATATCTGCTGGAAGAATGGCGACGTGCGCTTCATAGATTTTGAACGCGCAAGTCCGTCGCGGAACACCGCCAAAGGCCATGCCACCGACTTGCTTCTCTTCGTCTACAACACGATGGCGGAGACTGGCGGCAACAGCTCAGAAGCCGAAATTGCGATAACCGCCTACCGGGAAAACGATACAGCCGGGATCTGGCCTCTGGCCGTTGCCCGAGCCAAGCGGATGCAGGCGCTCAGATACCTCGTCCTGCTTTTGCCGCGCCGCATCCGGTCCAAGAAGGACTACGCGACGGTCTGGCCATTCTTTGAAAGGCTGACGAAAAGCTAAAGATTGCGCTTCAGGTGATCGAAGATCGCCTCGCGGCACCGCGTCTCGTCCCGCTCCAGTGCGGCATCGACGATGGCTTGGTGTTCGTTGATGATCGCCGTGAAATAGCTGGTCCCGAAGTCGCGCGTCAGGGTCACCATCTGCTGCCGAAATTGCAGGTAGACGTTGGCATAGGTCTCGCGCAGGAGGCTGGATCCGCAGGCTGAAATCAGCGTGTCGTGAAACTCTCGCTCCGCTTCAGACCAGAGAACCATATCGCTGGGATCGTCATGGCTGTCGGCCAGCTGCGTTTCGATGTGTCGTAGCTTGTGATGCGCTGCAGAGAGCGCTGCTTCCCACCCCACGCCACCCCGCCGCATCGACAAAACGGCCCCTTCCTGCTCAAGGAGAATTCGGAAGGAGGTGACATCGTGCCGACGCTCTGCCGTCGCGGCGCGCGCACGGAATCCCCTTTGGATTTCAAAGTCGACCAAGCCCACTTTCGAGAGCTGAAGCAGCACGTCGCGGATCGTGTTGGCCGAACATCCATAGACATCCTGCAATGTCGCAGGCTTCAGACGCGCCCCCGGAGCAAACTGGGCCGTGACCAGTCGTTCCTGTAAATCTCCATATATTTCAGGGGTTTCGACGCGCATTAAGGGATCCTTCTTGCGTATACCCTTACGCTCAATTTTTGCGAAAACAAGAAAATTTTGAAATTCTCGAAAATTTCAAATCTTTCTCTTGGCAAGACGGATCACCCGCGGCTAGGCTTCAGGCATAGGGCTTGGGAAAGACGGTCGAGATGCCGCGGGAGCCCTTCGATATGCAACAGGGAGGAATTCCATGAAGATGATGAAACTGGCAGCTGCTGCTGTCGGCACGGCTGCGCTTCTGGCCACCACGGCCGCTTCGGCGCAGACCACCAACCTGCGGATCCAGACGCACTACGCGCCTGAGACCGTCTCGGGCAAACTGGCCCAGCAGTATGTCGACGACATCACCGCGATGTCGAACGGCGAGATTCAGGTCGAGATGTTCTACTCGTCCTCCGTCGTTAAGTCCGTTGAGACCTTTGACGCTGCCGCGACCGGCATTCTTGACTGCGACATGACCGGTTCCGGTTACGCCGTTGGTAAGAACTCGGCGTTCCAGTTCGTGGCTGACATCATGGGCGGTTATGAGACCCCTTATCAGCAGCTCAGCTGGCTGTACTTCGGTGGCGGTCAGGAAGCTGCTGCACCGCTCTACAACCAGTTCGGCATGGAGCTGATCGGCTGGTGGGTCTACGGTCAGGAAAGCTTTGCATCGTCGCGTCCGATCGCGAAGGTCGAAGACTTCAAGGACTGGAAATTCCGTTCGCCTCCGGGCATGGAAACGAAGATCTTCGAAAAGCTCGGCGCATCGCCGATCGTGATGGACTTCACCGAGATCTTTACCGCGCTTGAAACCGGCATCATCGACGGCGCTGACGCCTCCGGTCTTGCCAACAACGTGGGCCTCGGCCTCTACGACATCGTGAAGCACGCCAACTTCCCGGGCTTCCACTCGATGCCGTCTGACCACCTTGCCTGTAACAAGGCTGTCTTCGACGCGATGCCTGCGCATCACCAGAAGATCATGAAGGTCGCTATGGAAGCACTGGCTCTGCGCACTGCTCTGACGTTCGAAAAGAAGAACGCCGAAGCCGCTGCACAGCTGCGCGCAGATGGTGTCACGCTGCACCAGTGGGCTCCGGAAGAGCTGGCAAAGTTCCGTGCTGCTGCACAGGCAACCTGGCCTGAGTTTGCCGACACGCCAGAAGCCAAAGCTCTGGTTGAGAGCCACATGACCTACCTCGGTCAGCTTGGCCTCGTCGCCAACTAAGACGTGAACCAACAGCACGCCGCCCCGCAAAGGGCGGCGTGTTTTTCTTGGCGAGCCGCGACGGGCACCGCGGTTTAGGGGAGGTCGCCGGATGTCATCCGATCACAACAGCCGTCCGCTCAGCAATGGTCACCCGACCGAGTGGATTTTCCCAATGGCGTTCATTCTGGCCGCCGCATGGGTCGTCTGGCACCTGCCAGCCTGGACCATGGATTTCATCCCGCCTGAAGGCAGTAAGGGCGAACAGCTTTCAGCGCTTTATCGTCGCTATGACGTCCTTCCAAACGTGCCTGCCCCGTTCGGCAATTATGTGGATTGGGTCGATTGGATCGCCCTGATCTCGATGCCGATCCTGTTTTACTTCGGTGTCAAAACCGCCCGCCGCGCAAAGATGGAGTTCGCCGACTGGCGCGCCATCGACAAGTTCGCCGTTTTCATCGGCCGCGTGACCATGATGCTGATTGTCCTTCTTCTGGGCGTCATGCTTTACGAAGTGTTCGTCCGCTACGTGCTCGAAGCCCCCACCCTTTGGGCCAACGAACTTTCGCTCTGGCTGGCCGGTTTCGTCTTTCTGGGTGCTGGCCTCTACGCCATGCAACAGCGAAGCCATATCAGGATCTTCCTGCTCTACGATATCTGCCCACGCCCGATCCAACGGTTGTTCGACACGATCTCGACCGTGCTGATCGTCCTTTTCGCCTTCTTCTTGGTCTATGGCGGATATGGCGAGGCACTGGACAAGCTCTGGCGTTGGGAGCGGTTCGGCACGGCATTTGATCCCCCAATCCCCGCCACCATCAAACCCTTCGTACTTCTGATCGTGACGCTGGTCGCCATTCAGGCCGTGATCAACCTGATCTCGGACTGGAACGCCAAGCCCGTCATGCACTCTGCAGCAGACGATATTGATGAAGACGAATTGGAACGCCTGAAGGCCGCCGTCGGCGCCGAGGGTGTGGGTGACATGGATGTCACCAGAGGCAGCATTCAAGGCAAGGACGTCCGCTAATGGATATCGGAACGATTTCACTGGTCCTCATGCTGGGCCTCTTGGTGCTTCTCGCCATCGGGATGCCCCTCGGCATGGCTTCGGCCATTCTTGCGGTACTTGTCCTTTTCATGAAGTTCGAGCCCGCAACACTGATGAACCCCCTCGCCTTCGGCGACGGCATTCTGACCGGGCGGCCGGGGACTGGACCGTTAAATATCTTGGCGCAGAAGATATACGGGTTGATGACGGACTATGTCCTCATATCCATCCCGCTTTTCATCTTCATGGCAGCCCTACTGGAACGCTCGGGCATCGCGAAGGACATGTATTCGTCGCTGAATGTCTGGCTGAACCGGACGCGCGGCGGCATCGCGATCGTCACGTCCATCATGGCCGTCATCATGGCCGCGATGTCGGGCATCATCGGCGGCGAAGTGGTTCTTCTGGGCCTGATCGCGCTGCCACAGATGCTGCGGCTGGGCTACAACCAGAACATGGCGATTGGCGTCATCTGTGCTTCCGGTTCGCTCGGCACGATGATTCCACCGTCGATCGTTCTGATCATCTACGGTCTCATCACCGAGACCTCGATCAAGGCGCTCTTCACGGCCGCCTTCATTCCGGGCTTCATGCTAGCCAGCTTCATCATCGTCTACATCATCGTGCGGACGCAGATGAACCCAACGCTTGCCCCACTGCCAGAGCCGGTTGAGGGCGAACCTCAGGGCCGCGAAAAAGGCATGCTGTTTGGTGCGTTCATGGCCATCTTGCTGGCCGGCTTCTCGTTGGTGCTGTTCTTGCGCGCGGGTTTCTTTACAGTCACCGGACAGAACGCTTTCGAAGAGGGCATCGAGCCAATCTTCTGGGGCACACCGGACTATGTGCCGTGGTTTGCGGGGCTGGTTGCCGTCGCTTTGGCCCTGATCTTCTTCGTCTTCGGCCGTGACCGCGCAAAGCTCGGCTGGTCGATGGGCAAAGGTCTTGTCCCGCCGATCGTCGTCATCGGAACGGTCCTTGGATCGATCTACGGCGGCATCACCGGCATCACCGAAGCCGCAGGCATGGGCGCATTCGCCGTATTCGTCATCTCGCTACTTCGGGGTGAAGCCAGCTTCGAGCTGGTCTGGGACAGCCTCATGCGCACGCTGAAATCGACCGGCACGATCATCTGGGTCACCATTGGTGCTGCAGCACTGGCCGGGGCCTATACGATTGCTGGCGGACCGACTTATGTGGCGAACTTCATCATCGGTCAGGATCTTCCGACGATGGGCATCCTTCTGTTCATGATGCTGATCCTACTCTTCATGGGCGCCTTCATGGACTGGGTCGGCATCGTCTTGCTGATCATCCCGGTGTTCCTGCCCATCGTGCAGCGCCTGCCCATCGAAGAGATCGGTCTTATCGGAGAGCTTCAGCCCAAATACCTCGCGGTCTGGTTCGGTGTGCTGTTCTGTATGAACATGCAGGTCAGCTTCCTTAGTCCGCCTTTCGGGCCAGCTGCCTTCTATCTGAAGTCGGTCGCGCCGCCGCATATCTCGCTGACAGATATCTTCAAAGGCTTCTTGCCCTTCATCTGCATCCAGATCTGCGCGCTTTCCGTGCTTCTGATCTGGCCGCCAATCATCGAGATCTTACTCGACTAGGGATGGCCTTATGCTCAACCGGGACCAAGTCGAAGAGTTCCGCGCCACGGGCGTCCTCGTTGTAGAAGACGTGCTGCCAGACAGCGTTCTGGCAGCCGTCAAATCAGAGTATCAGAACCTCGCGAATGGCTTGCTTGAAGGCAATGCAATGACGCCCTCGGGCGACTTTGAAGCCGACCTTCTGGCCTTGCACAGGGCCGGGATTGACTGGTTTCAGACGATGGACATCTCGCTGCCCGGCGACAGGATCAAGGCGGATACGCCCTTCCATATCGGGCCAGCCGTGTTCGACATGCTGACCGCACCAGAGCTTCTGGATGTTGTCCAATGCCTGATCGGACCCGAGATCTCTTCCACGCCGATCCAGCATGTTCGTATCAAACCGCCGGTTGCGGATCTGGCGGACGGCGAGGTTCGCGCGCATGTCGGCGGGACAGATTGGCATCAGGACCGGGGCGTTGCCTTGGAAGAAGCGGACGATACCCAGATGATTACCGTCTGGATCGCCATCACCGACGCCACGCCCGAGAATGGCTGCCTGACGGCCGTGCCCCGCGTAAGTGAAATGCTGCCTCATTGTCCGATGCGGCAAACGACAATTGCACCCGGGGCCTTGGACACATCGACAGCTATGCCATTGCCCGTCGGCGCAGGCGGTGTCGTGATCCTTGATCCCTACATTCCGCATGCAGCGCTCGACAATCGCTCGGACGGCATACGTTGGTCATTCGATCTACGCTACCACGTGACGGGCCAGCCGTCGGGACGGGCGCATTTCCCCGAATTCGTCGCCCGATCCGTGGCTGCACCGGAAACGGCGCTTTCGGACTGGCGCGCCTGGAAGGACATGTGGACTGATACCCGCGCCCGGCTGGCCGACGCCCCGCACATCGAACAACATCGTTGGCAAGCAGATGCGCCTGCCTGCGCCTAAGACAACGCCGCCAGCCCGGCTGGCCTGACATCTCCGGAAGCTCTCCTGGATGACCGCATCGGCCAGGAGACCGGACCGCAAGGAACGACATCAAATGGCTAGTTTTATTCGGCTTTCCCCTGACGACGACGTCGTCACCGTCACCCGTGCGCATCAAGCAGGGGAGCTTGTGGACACTGTGACCACGACCGGGCTTGTGCCATCAGGCCACAAGGTCGCGCTTCGCGATCTGAAAACGGGCGAGGCCATCCGAAAGTATGCGCAGATCATCGGTTATGCCGGACAGGACATTGTTGCAGGCGATCACGTCCACACGCACAATCTGGAATTCCGCGCCACCGATCACGCCTATGACTTCGCTACGGATCTGAGGCCTGTGCAACCTGCCGAGGTGCAGGACACGTTCATGGGCTACAAGCGAGAGACCGGACGTGCGGGCACGCGAAACTACATCGCCGTTGTGACATCGGTGAATTGCTCTGCGACGGCGGCCCGCATGATCGCCGGACATTTCACGCCAGAGAAACTTGCCGCTTATCCAAATGTCGATGGCGTCGTGGCTTATGTTCACGGGACGGGCTGCGGCATGGGCGGGGACGGCACCGGTTTTGAGGCACTGCAACGCGTGATGTGGGGCTATGCAAAGCATCCCAACCATGGCGGGGTTCTGATGGTCGGGCTTGGCTGCGAAATGAACCAGCTGGACTGGCTCTTGGAGGCCTATGGCCTGAAGCACGGACCGCTTTTTCAGACTATGAATATCCAAGGCGTTGCGGGCTTGCGGAAGACAGTCGAGATGGGGATCGAAAAGGTCGCGGCCATGCTGCCTCTGGCCAACGAAGCCACCCGCACGCCCTGCCCGGCCTCTGACTTGATGGTCGCCCTCCAATGCGGCGGCTCGGACGCTTGGTCAGGTATCACGGCCAACCCGGCCTTGGGCTACGCCTGCGATCTGCTCGTTGCGCAAGGCGGTGCCGGGGTCTTGGCGGAAACGCCCGAGATCTATGGCGCAGAGCATCTTCTGACCCGCCGGGCAGTCGATCGCACCGTTGGGGAAAAGCTGGTCGGCCTGATCGACTGGTGGGAAGACTATACCGCGGCCAACAAGGGCTCGATGGACAACAACCCGTCGCCCGGAAACAAGAAAGGTGGGTTGACCACGATCCTCGAAAAATCGCTGGGCGCGGCAGCCAAGGGCGGCAGCAGCCCTTTGACAGGCGTCTACAAATACGCCGAACCCGTCACGCGCCCCGGCTTCGCTTTCATGGACAGCCCGGGCTA
>CAZMKY010000318.1:0-4972 GCA_964566835.1 uncultured Rhodobacterales bacterium | reverse complement strand
GGCGGGAAGAGCGCCAAGGTTCGGACGCGTGAAATAGTGGGTGATAAAGACATCCCGTGCGTCCTGACGGGACAAGGCGCGCAGGTCACCAATATCGATGTCGCCGTCACTATCCCGATCAATCCCAAGCCGCTTGAGCGTGCCCAACGTGACCCCGAACTTGGTCGGCCCGCCCGGATCATCGGGATCATTCACGAACCCGCCTTCGCGGTTCACAATCTCTTCGGCAAGCTCTTTGACGGAACGGGGCATGAGGCGTCTGTCCTGGGCGAAAACACTCGCCCCAAACGCTCACGGATTTGGGTTAACGGGTTCGCTACGACCCGTCCGGTGCCTTGTAGACACCCTGTTCTTTCAGCGCGTCCACGACTTCGGCAGGCATGTAAGTCTCATCGTGTCTGGCAAGGATTTCAGTGGCTTGGAAAACGCCATCAATGTAGTTTCCGGTGCCGACCATGCCTTCGCCTTCATTGAAAAGATCCGGCAGCACGCCCGTGTAGGTCACAGGAATGGTTGACCCACCGTCCGTAACGCGAAAGCTGATCGTCTCACCTTGGCCACGAATGAGCGAGCCCTCCTCGACCAGTCCTCCAATACGGAAGGTCTCGTTCGGCGGCGGTGGCGCCTCGGCAACTTGGGTTGGTGAACGAAAGAAGTTGATGCCGTCCCGCATCGCATAGCCGATCAGGGCGGTCGACAAGGCCAACGCAACCACCGCCAAGGCGATGATCTGAATACGTCTTTGCTTCTTCAGTCCCTTCATTGTCCTCTGTTCCCAAGTACCCCGGGGGTCCGGGGGCTGGCCCCCGGCTCCGGCCTTATGGATAAAGCGGCGCCATCATCAATCCGGCGGTCTCTTCCACATCTAGGATAAGATTTGCGTTTTGCACGGCCTGACCCGCAGATCCCTTGGTCAAATTATCGAGCGTCGCGATCACCGTTGCGCGTCCTGACACACGATCACCGACCACCCCGATGTGACAGAAGTTCGATCCGCGCACGTCTTTCATCGCGGGTGTCTCGCCCATCGGCAATACATGAATAAAGACTTCGTCCGCATAAGCCTTGCTCAATGTCTGGTGGATCACGTCCGCGTCACCGTCGACATAGGCCGTCACGACGATCCCCCGCACACCGGGGATCAGATGTGGGGTCAGCTGGATCCTGACATCGCGACCGGCAATGGCGGAAAACTCCTGATCGAATTCGCCCAGATGCCGATGCTTGCCACCGGCCGAATAGATTTTGACGCTTTCATCGGCCTCAGACAGCATCAGATGCTCCTTAAGGCTCCGCCCCGCGCCGGATGTCGCCGCTTTCAGATCGATGATGATCCGGTCCAGATCGATGACGCCGGCCTCAATCAGCGGACGAAGCGCAAATTGCCCTGTCGCCGCGTTGCACCCCGTGCCCGCCACCAGCCGTGCCGAGCGGATCTCGTCCCGGTAAAACTCGGTCAGGCCGTAAACAGCCGTTTTCTGCAGCTCAGTTGCCGAATGCGCTTTGCCGTACCATGCCGCGTAAGCCTCCGGGTCGCGCAAACGGAAGTCGGCAGACAGGTCGACGACCGGAAGGTCTTTCGGCAACTCCGCAATGACCGCCTGAGACGTTGCGTGCGGCAGCGCGCAAAAGGCGAGATCAATGCCCGAGAAATCAATGTCTTCGATCTTCGTTAGATCAGGCAGATCATAGGGCCTCAGATGCGGATAGACCGCATTCATCGGCTCTCCGGCGCGCCGTTCGCCAGAAAGCGCTTTGATCTCAAAAGTTGGGTGCGTGACGATCAGACGGGCAAGTTCTGCGCCCGTGTAGCCGCTGGCACCAAGGATTGCGATATTATGGGTCATGTCTTCGACCTTTTTCCGGCGTTCGGATCATCGCGTTACGGTGACCCGGCCATTGCGTCAATTGAAAAGGATGTCAGTGCGCCTGCAGCTCAGGCGGCGTGGAAATCCGTTTTTCGTCGCAAGAACCGTGTGGCGGCGTCGCTGACGCGCCGTGGATCGCCGGTTGTCAGGAACATGCTGACCTGACCGTCGCCGATCTTGTCCGGGTGCCGGTCCAGATAATCGCGCAGGCTTTCCGCGACGAGGTTCGCTTGGGAATAGACCTTCACATCGTGGCCCAGCGCATCTGCAAAAATGTCATGCATGATCGGATAATGCGTGCAGCCAAGGATCGCGGCATCCGGATGCGGCATCTTCCGCTTCAACGCGTCGACATGACTGCGGACCAAGGCTTCGGCGAGGATCATGTCGCCCTCTTCGATCGCATCGACCACGCCGCCGCAGGCCTGCGCTTCGACGTCGACGCCAATGGCACGAAAGGCAAGCTCGCGCTGAAAGGCCCGGCTGGCCACGGTGGCAGGCGTGGCGAAAAGGGCCACGTGCTTGACGCCAACCTCGCGCGGCGGGCTGTTGTCGCCCCACTGCCGTTGGGTCAATGCTTCGATCAGGGGCACAAAGACGCCAAGAACCCTTTTGTTCTCTGGCACCCAGCCTTCTTGCATCCGACGAAGTGCTGCAGCCGAGGCTGTGTTGCAGGCAAGGATCACCAGATCGCAGCCCGCATCAAACAGACGCGCCACTCCCTTGGTCGTCAGGTCGTAAATCGTATCAGCATCACGCACGCCATAAGGCGTGTTCATGTTGTCGCCGTAATAGACCAGCGGCAGATCAGGCATCGCGTCGCGCACGGCCCGATAGACCGTCAGCCCGCCCAACCCACTGTCAAAAATCCCGACGGCCATAGCCTAGCCCTTATGCCTGTCTTCAAATTCAAATCCGTAGTCCGTAGAGGCCAACGGCTTGGGCGACAGGGCATAGGTCTTTGCCCGCAGAAAGTCCATCATTGCCTTTGGATGACCTTTGAAGGCGTCGATCTCTTCGCGCGGAATGGGCTGTCCGATGACCAAGCGAACAGGCTCGTCCACTCTCCGGCGAAATTCGTTGATCAAAAGCGACATGCGCAGCGTGTAGTGCAGATGGCTGGCCACCTGAAACATGCGCGAATTCGCACCGTCGAAAAAGACGGGCAGAACGGTCGCATCCGACTTCGCGATCATTTTCGCGGTAAAGGACCGCCAGCCGGGATCCATCGGGCGCGAAAAAGGCTTCAGTGACGTCGACACCGTGCCGCCGGGAAAGACCCCGATCGCACCACCGCCGGCCAGATAGGACAACGCGGTCTTCCGCGTCTCCACGTTCAGCGCCATCGCCTCTTTCGTCTCATCAAATGAGATCGGCAGGATCACGCGGTCCAGATCTTCGGCTTTGCGAAATATCTTGTGTGCCAGAATTCGGAAATCGCCGCCCCTTGCCTCGCTCAGCAAGTGGCCCATCATCAGACCGTCGAGAATGCCGTAAGGGTGGTTCGCGATCATGACCAACGGCCCGCTCTTCGGGATGTTGGCAAGCGATCCACCAACCACGTCCATCGACAGGCCGTAGCGGTCCACCATGACTTTCCAGAAATCCTCGCCCCGCGCGACGTCGTCTTCATATCCGGCGGCACGGCGGATCAGGTTCAGCCGCCCCGTGGCGTTCTCAAGCACGCGGATCACGGCGCGCCCCCCGCGCGTCTGCGCAGAATAGGCATAGCTGATGTCACGGGCGACTTGGCGGCTGGGCATAAGCGTCTCGATCAAATCAATTCAACTCACGCGGCTATTTATGGTCTCCGCCCCCCTCAAGACCACCCCTTTGGGCAAGCAGCGCGTTCAACTTTTGCAAAGACGCATCACCCAAGCGGACAGGTTACTCAGCCGCCTGCCCCATCGGCGGCGCACCGTTGCGCCAAGAGGCCAGAATGTCTTCGCGTTTTTGTGCTGCCTTGCGGGCATTCGCCTCTTTCACCGGGCCGAAGCCCCGGATCATCAACGGCAGTTCCGCCCGCTCGACGGCGGCGTCCCAATGCTTGCCCGGATCGGCAAGGATTTCGGCCATATCACGTTCGAACTCGCGGATCAGATCCCGCTCCATCCGCCGCTCCGCCGTGCGCCCGAAGGGATCAAGCCAAGTCCCGCGCAGCCACTTGAAGCGCGCCAAAAGCGGGAACAGCCCTTCCATCCGCTTGCCATAGGTCTTTTTCAGGGGCCGACCATCGGGTCCCGTCTTCGTAAGTCCCGGTGGTGCCAGATGGAAAGTCAGCCCAAAATCGCCATCGAACGTCTCTTTCGCCTTTTCCCGCGAATTGGTCAGAAGACGCGCAACTTCGTATTCATCCTTGTAGGCCAGCAGCTTGTGATACCCCTTGGCAACGGCGCGCTTCAGCGTCGGATCTTCCACGCGGTCCAGAAGCTTTTGGTACTTCTTTGCCAGCCGCTTGCCCTGATAGACGGTCAGATGCGCGACCCGGTGGGCAATGACGGCGTCCAAGGTCTCGGGCAACTCTGCAACCTCGGCCGCGACAACGGACTTGGCATCCTCGGAATTGATCGCAGCCCAGCGTCCGATCTCGAAAGCGCGCAGGTTCTCTTCCACCTTTGCACCGTTCAGTCGGATGGCATCGCGCAAAGCGTCGCCTGACAAGGGAAGCAATCCGCCCTGCCACGCCGCGCCCAGAAGGATCATGTTGGAGTAGATGCTGTCGCCCATCAGCCGCTCCGCCAGCGCAGAGGCATCGAACAAGGACACGTCGTCCCTCAGTCGTGCCTTCAAAGACAAGCTCAGCTGTTCACTGGGCAGGCGGAATTCCGTGTCACGGGTAAAGTCGCCCGTCATGATCTCGTGGCTGTTGACCACGCCTTTCGCACGACCTGTCGCCATCAGTCCCAGCGTCTTGGCCCCGGCGCTGACCACAAGATCGCCACCAAGAAGCGTGTCGCACTCGCCCGTTGCGACGCGAATGGCGCTGATATCTTCGGGCCGGTTGCCAATGCGACAATGGATGTGAACGGCGCCTCCCTTCTGGGCCAGGCCGGCCATTTCCATCATGCCCGCACCCTTGTCGTCCAGATGGGCCGCCATCGCCA
>CAZMKY010000317.1:0-8257 GCA_964566835.1 uncultured Rhodobacterales bacterium | reverse complement strand
ATTGTGGCCCTGATCACCAAGGGCGACATCTCGGGCAAGATTGCGAAAGACCTCTTTGAAATCGTCTGGACCGAAGGCGGTGATCCGGCTGAAATCGTTGAAGCACGCGGCATGAAGCAGGTGACGGATACCGGTGCGATTGAAGCCGCCGTTGATCAGGTGATCGCCGACAACCCCGCACAGGTGGAAAAGGCCAAGGCCAACCCGAAGCTTGCAGGCTGGTTCGTGGGGCAGGTGATGAAGGCCACGGGCGGCAAAGCCAACCCGAAGGCCGTGAACGAGATCGTGGCCGCCAAGCTTGGTCTCTGACCCAAATGTGAGTGGTCTCAGAACCGGGTCAGGACTAGCGTTTGGCGCATGAGATGGCTGTTCGCTCTTTTTCCGGTCGCCCTGGCTGACGCAAGCGCCGCCTGCACCGACCAAACACCCTGCCCGCTTGGCGACAGGTCCTATCACGTCAGAGAACCCGACAACTGGGACGGTGTCACTCCGTTGCCGGTCTTGCTGCACTTCCACGGCTGGGGTCGCCAAGGCACGTTGATCGTGCGCCACAACCGCATTGCAAGCGGAACCCGAACACGTGGCGTATTGCTACTGGCGCCGAACGGGTTGAACCGCAGCTGGCGATTCTTTCAACCGGGGTCCTCTGACACACAATTTGCACGCGCCGTCTTGGAAGATGCGGCAACGCGCTATCCGATTGATCCCGATCAGATCTTTGTCTCAGGCTATTCTTGGGGTGCCAACATGGCGTGGCGTTTTGCTTGCGAAGATGGCGCAGATATTGCCGGTCTTTTGGCAATATCCGGAACCCTTGATCAGTTCGAGGACTGTGCAACTGCACCCACGCACATTCGTCAGGTCTTCGGCCTGGCAGATAATGTACTCCGCTTTCCGATGGGCCCCGGCGAAGATCAGACCTATCCCGTCAAACTTTGGCGGGACCACAAGTCTTGTGGCGACACGCGCGAAGATGGGCCGTGGAACGCGCGGTCTTTCCTGACATTCGAACGCTACAGCTGGAACTGCGCAACGGGCTCTGTCGCCTTGGACGTCCATCCGGGCGGTCACTTCATTCCGCACGACTGGATCGCACATCAACTGGACGACCTTCTGTCCAGCGGCGCGCAATGATCACGCTGCGTCGGAAAGATCCGGCCAGAGTTGCCAAGTCCCGCGCCCCTCGCTACATCGCGTTCTCATGAGCACCTATGAATATAAGGCCGTTCCGGCTCCGACTGCTGGCACCAAGGCCAAAGGCGTCAAAACGGTCGAGGACCGCTTTGCGCTCTCCGTGACCGACGTGTTGAACGACATGTCCGCCGAAGGCTGGGAATATCTCCGTGCCGAGGCTTTGCCCTGTGAAGCGCGTAAAGGCCTGACCGGGCGGGAGATCACGACGCAGAATGTGCTCATTTTCCGTCGCCTCACGGGACCTTCCCCGCTCCAGTCGATCATCGAAACGCGGGAAGAGCTTCCGCCGCTAACGCTGGAAGATCCCTACGAGACGCCAGAGACTGGCCCATCTCTCGGGCCAGCGACGCGCGACTAAGCTTCGATTTTCAAAGCCAAGGCGTGAATGCGACCGACAAGGTCCGCACCAAGTGCCTTGTGGACGGCCCTGTGGCGTTCGATGCGCGTCATCTCGCCGAAGGCCGGGGCCTTTATCCGGACGTTAAAGTGGCTTTGACCACCTTCCTGATACCCTGCATGCCCCCTGTGGGACTCGCTATCGTCGACAATTTCCAACTCGGTCGGAGAAAAAGCCGCCTCAAGTTTCTGACGCATCTCGTCGCTGACCAGCATTTTTTCCAACTCTCCTCTTCAAACCCTGACGAAAGGACTTAAACTTGGCAGTCCGAGTCGGAAAGGTGCCCCATGAAAGAAGATCCATTCGGTTTCGATCTGCGTGTCTCCTCAGACAAGAAGAAGCGCACGAAAGGTCGGCGCGGCATGTCAGGTGCTTTCGAGACCTCGACGCGTGTCTGCGATCACCCGGGCTGTGAAGAAACGGGGCAGTATCGCGCGCCGAAGTCACCGGATGATCTCGATGAGTATCTCTGGTTCTGCAAAGAGCACGTACGCGAGTACAATCTGAAATGGAATTTCTTCAACGGCACGACCGAAGAAGAGTTTGCAGATCAGGTCGACAAGGACCGGGTTTGGGGCCGCGAGACGAAGCCATTCGGCAAGATGGGTGATGAACAACGCGCCTGGTCGCGACTTGGCGTTGACGATCCGCACCAGATTCTCGGCGAAAACGCAACGCGGAACCCGGGCAGAACGCCCGCAGGTGGAGGCCGTAAGCTACCGTCGACGGAACGTCGTGCCTTGGACATTCTTGATGCCAAGGACACCATGACAAAGGCTGAGATCCGGAAATCCTACAAAGCGCTGATCAAGGTGCTGCACCCCGACATGAATGGTGGTGATCGGGGACACGAGGAACAGCTTTCCGAAGTCGTCTGGGCATGGGACCAGATCAAGGACAGCCGCAACTTTCAGCCCTGAGGCGCTCGGCCAAGGTGTGAACAGCCAGCATCGCGACGACCCAGGTCGTTGCGACCGTAACGCTTTGGGAAATCATCCCGAAGACGCTGGACGGCCCAATCAGGACGCCAAGAAAAGCGCCTTCCAGCCCGCCAAGCTCGAACATGCCCAAAACACTTGCGGCCAGGGCCGCGCCGAGCCCCGTCGCGGTGACGGCACCGGCGCAGAGATGTAGAAAACTTCTGCCGAACAAGGTTGCAACAACCCACCCGGCCAGACCGGCCGACACTGCGATCAACCGGATCTCTTGAAGATGCCCGAGCGCGGTCATCGGCCCCATGCCGCTGATCAGTTGGATCGCGACCCAAGTGGCACCACCGCTTGCCGCTAGGCCGATTGCAATCGTTGCTCTGATTTGAATGTCGCGTGAGATGTGTTCTGGCATGTCCGCCCCCTTTTGATCAGGGGTGAGACAACCAGTCAGATCTGAAGCCCCGCTCTGAGGGCTTCAGCAGAAGTTGTGCAAGCGTCAGGCGGCCCGGAAGACGAGGCTGACGCCATTCAGGCAATGACGCTTACCGGTTGGCTGAGGGCCATCGTTGAACACGTGCCCAAGGTGCGAACCGCACCGATCGCAGTGCACTTCTGTACGGGTCATGAAGAAGCGGCGATCGACCCGTGTGCCAATCGCGTCTGGCAAGGGCTTCCAGAAAGACGGCCAGCCTGTACCGCTGTCGTATTTGTGTTCTGAGGAATAAAGCGCCTGATCGCAGCCGCGGCAGTGATACACACCTGCGTCGTAGACTTTATCCAATGGGCTGGAGCCTGCCTTTTCCGTGCCCTCCTCGCGCATGACCTTGTATTGCAAGGGCGTCAGCATGGATCGCCATTCGGCTTCGGTGCGGGTGATTTCGAAGTTTCCGCCACTGGCGCGTCCCGCACCGCCGAGCAAGGCGAGCGAGCCTCCTGCAAGCGCTGTCGTTAGAAAAGCACGTCTTTGCATATGATCCTCCATCGCGCGCTAATTTATTCAGCCTGCCGGTCACAGCCAAATCACGTTCTCGCAAGCTTGGGTGCGACCGCCATCGACCGCACCCATGCCCACACACACAAATCACTCGCATGTCAGTGTGTTTGGCATGCTTGACCAAAGACTTCGTAAACGCAGAACCGCAACGCTGGTGCGCTATCCGCGCCCACTCGGGCGCTTTGCCTTGCAGCGACTTCGGATTTCATGCACTCAGGCGTCACGTGGAACGCCCTACGGCGCTTACGAGGATTTGAGATGGATTATACGAGGATGGACCCGGCGGCGAAGCCGACCGAGGAAATCGATGTTCGCGAAACTTTCGGCATTGATGTCGACATGAAGGTGAAGGGCTTTTACGAAGCCAACGACCGTGTTCCTGCAGTCGATCACACCTACAAGTTTGACGCCGACACGACGCTCGCCATTCTCGCCGGCTTTCAATACAACCGCCGCGTCCTGATCCAAGGCTACCATGGTACGGGCAAGTCGACCCATATTGAACAGGTCGCCTCGCGCCTGAACTGGCCCTGTGTGCGCGTCAACCTTGACAGCCACATCAGCCGGATCGACCTGATCGGCAAGGATCAGATCAAGGTCGACAAGGGTATCCAGTACACCGAATTTCAGGAAGGGATCCTGCCCTGGGCGCTGCGCAACCCAACAGCAATCGTGTTCGACGAATACGATGCCGGCCGCGCAGACGTTATGTTCGTGATCCAGCGCGTTCTGGAAGTCGACGGCAAGCTGACGCTATTGGATCAGAACGAAGTCATTGATCCTAATCCTTATTTCCGCCTCTTCGCGACAGCGAACACCGTGGGCCTTGGTGACACGACGGGCCTGTATCACGGCACGCAGCAGATCAACCAAGCACAAATGGACCGTTGGTCGCTCGTGGCGACGCTGAACTACCTCAGCCACGACGCGGAAGCCGCGATCGTTCTGTCGAAGGCGCCGCATTACAACACCGAAAAGGGTCGCAAGATCATCAGCCAGATGGTCAATGTCGCCGACATGACACGAACCGCCTTCATGAATGGCGATCTGTCGACCGTGATGTCGCCTCGTTCGGTCATTTCCTGGGCACAGAACGCCGAAGTGTTCCGCAATGTCGGCTATGCTTTCCGCCTGACCTTCCTCAACAAATGTGACGAGCTTGAACGCCAGACAGTGGCCGAGTTCTATCAGCGCTGCTTTGACGAAGAATTGCCCGAAAGCGCTGCCAGCGCCGCCCTGGCCTAAGCCAAAGATCGACCGCTGATTCAAGAACGCCCGAAGCCACGCGCTTCGGGCGTTTTTTCTTTTCGTGCGGACCCGCAAATGCGCTTTCAGGATGATAGCGGCGCCTCACCAGAATTGTGCCCAAGTGCGAAACAGTCGCACTCCCTCAAAAGTTTTCAAACAGCACCCTTTTCAGGCCATATTTTGCGGCTAAGCTGAATTTATGCGCAGCTTGTTAACATTCGGCTTGCTGGGCGTGATGGCCACGCCGACACACGCGTCCGACGCGTTGTCAGACATGTTTGCCTCCTGCACTGGCAGACTTTCTGCTCAGCTGGAGCATGCGTGGCTTGTCGGGACGCCCAGCGAGGAAATCCAAGCGCAGCGGCAAGCCATGGTCACGCTACTGGAAGCGGTTATGACGCCCGATCGCGGCCGCCAAGTCTTGGCGATCCGGATCGATGCCAAACACGCGCAAGCCGCGCTTTTGACGCGCGCGACCTTCAATGATGACGCCGAAGATGCCGAATGGGCGCTTCGGCGGGCCGAGGTCGAAGTGGCGCACTGCGCATCTCTCTTGCTCTCTTAGCCTTGCCCCGGCGGGGTCGGAGTGATTTACCACTCTCATGAGCGCGCAAGACAACAACCCAGCTGATCCGTTCAAGAAAGCCTTGGCTGAAACGACCAAGACCTTGGCCGCTGATCCGGACATGGCTGTCAGTTTCACCGTGGATCCTCCGGGGATTGCGGGTGATAATGTGCGCTTGCCGCAAGTGACCCGGCGTATGACGCGGGAAGAAGTCCTGCTGGCACGTGGGACCGCCGATGGTTTTGCCCTGCGCCGCAAGTATCACAACGAAGCGACACACGCCCGCTATACGCCCGAAGGCCAGATGGCGCGGGATATCTATGAGGCGATGGAGACGGCGCGTTGCGAAGCTGTTGGTGCCATCGACATGCCGGGCACCGCAGGCAACATCGATGCCCGCATTGCAACCGAAGCCAAGCGCCGTTGCTACGCCGATATCCGCGAAGCGTCAGAGGCCCCGCTTGCCGCGGCTGCGGGCTATCTTGTGCGGCACCTTGCCACCGGACGTCCGTTGCCAGAGGGCGCGGCCAACGTGATGGAACTTTGGCGCGGGTTCATCGAAGAACAAGCCGGTGGCACTTTGGAGACGATGGACGACGTCCTAAAGGACCAGTCCGCTTTTGCAAAATTTGCGCGTCAGGTCATTACGGATCTGGGGTATGGCGACCAGCTGGGCGACGACCCGGATATGGACGACCCGGATGCGGACGATGATGCCGAGGACAGCGCCGAGGACCAGGAAAACCCGGACGCACAGGGCGACGACGAAAGCGAAGGCGAAGATGCATCCGACGCGTCGCCAGAGCAGAGTCAGGAGGCGACCGACGATCAAAGCCAAGCTCAGGTCACGATGGACGACATGTCCGACGAAGAGCTTGGTGACGAAGCTGAACTGCCCGACGGCGAGGCCGAGATGGAGCCGCCCCCGCCCGCCCCGGCCAGCGACGCAGATCCGAACTATGTGATCTTTTCGTCCGAGCATGATGAGATCATACGCGCCGAAGAACTGGCTGAGCCCGCCGAACTGGAACGGCTACGCGCCTATCTGGATCAGCAACTTGATCCGTTGAAAGGCGCCGTCAGCCGCCTGGCCAACAAGCTACAGAGGCGGCTGCAAGCACAGCAAAACCGCCATTGGCAGTTTGATCTGGACGAAGGCATTCTGGATGCAGCGCGTCTGGCGCGTATCGTCGCCAACCCAACGGTTCCCCTGGCTTACAAGCAGGAAAGCGACACTGAGTTCCGCGATACCGTCGTGACGCTGCTTCTCGACAACTCGGGCTCCATGCGTGGTCGTCCGATTTCCATTGCCGCGATCTGCGCTGACGTTCTGGCCCGCACGCTGGAACGCTGCAACGTAAAGGTCGAAATCCTGGGGTTCACGACACGGGCTTGGAAGGGCGGACAGGCGCGCGAAGCCTGGTTGCAGGACGGACGGCCGATGTCGCCCGGCCGACTGAACGATCTTCGTCACATCATCTACAAGGCCGCCGATGCCCCTTGGCGTCGGGCGCGCGCCAACCTTGGCCTTATGATGAAAGAAGGGTTGCTCAAGGAAAACATCGACGGCGAAGCCCTGGAATGGGCGCACCGGCGCATCGCAGGCCGCTATGAAGCGCGCAAGATCCTGATGGTGATCTCGGACGGTGCCCCGGTGGATGATTCAACGCTCAGCGTCAATCCAGCCAACTTCCTTGAGAAGCATCTGCGCGATGTCATCGCCATGATCGAGCGGAAGAAGCAGGTCGAGCTTTTGGCGATCGGCATCGGGCACGACGTGACGCGCTACTACGACCGGGCCGTCACGATCACGGACGTCGAGCAGTTGGCAGGTGCCATCACCGAACAACTGGCTGCGCTTTTCGAAAGCGATCCCCGTGCCCGCGCCCGCCAGATGCGACTGCGCAAGATCGGGTAGACCCGTCCGAGGGCGACTGGTCTTCCTGAAAAGCCTGTACACTGACGGTGCTTGCCCTATCCTTAAGGCAGTTAATGTTTTTGGGGGATTTCAATGAATTATAAAGCACCAATCGGTTTCTGCCTTCTTCTCGCTGCCTGCGGTGGAGGCGGCGGCGCGCCCATTCTGGGGGCCGAAGCGACATACGACGAAGCGGAGGTCGCATACGCCGAGCTCTTTGACGAAGTTGACGTAATCTTTCAGCGTGAAGGCGTCTTGCAGACTGTCGACGCACCGAATGCAGTAAAAACCTATTCTGGCCTCGTTATCGGCGAAGGCAGCGACTTCCCGTTTGATGGGCCGACGATCGGCTATGCTGCCAACTTGGAGTTGGAAGTCGATTTCAACCTTGGCGACATTGAAGGCGAGCTAACAAATTACACGACGAACCTCGCCGGCTTCACAAATCCGGAGGGCTCCATGAATCTCGTCGGTGGCCTCGGCACCGACATAGACGGCTTCACGTCCGCAAACTTTGGCGGGAGCACAACCCTGACCAATGGGGCAGTTTCCGCAGATGCATCCGTCTTCGGGGAAGGCAACTTCACGGCAGGTGGCGCGGAAGCTGCATTCGGATTTGTCTTTTCCGACTTCGTATGGGTGACCGGTCCGGACGCCGGCACGACATCTTTTGCGGACGGGATTTATGACGCCGTTGAGTAAAGACTGAACGGTTTCATCCGATTTCCGAAGTTCGGGCGCCCGTGGGGAATTCACGGCTCCAAAGGTCTGACCTTCCCACCAACCGAAATCACAGATAGCCTCCGGCCATGTTTCAAACCTTTGACGCTCCGACTTCGCCCGATCAGGGGCCGCCCCGACTTGCGCTGTTGCGCCAAGAAATGGCGGACGCCGATGTAGACGTATTTCTCGTTCCGCGTGCAGACGCGCATCAGGGTGAATACGTGGCACCGTCGGACGAACGTCTTGCGTGGCTGACGGGGTTTACCGGTTCGGCAGGCTTTGCGGC